>JAOUHH010000134.1 GCA_029865195.1 Desulfobulbaceae bacterium | reverse complement strand
TGCTGCTGATGTTGCCGGCGGCGTCGACGATGTCCTCCAGCATCCAGAAGACTTTTTTCTTGTCGACCTGCAGGATCGGGCCGTAGCGTTCAAAGAGGCGGTCTATTTTGTTGCCGCCATCGCTGATCTCGGCGGTCAGCTGGTTGCTGAAGGCGGACAGATTCATCAGCATGGCGAAATCATCGTCGGGATAGCGCAGTTTGGGCGGGTCCGGGTGCATGGAATAGACGATTTTTTCGCAGAGATTCCAGAAGACGGCGATTTCCATCCCCACCTGATAAAAGGTGAGATCGTCGAGGACGGCGCGGGCGGCTTGATTTTTATCGACGCCACCATCGATCTTGGCCGCGACCTTGCGATAGAGGTCGGGCAGATAGATGAGGACAATCAGTTCGCCGAGGTTGTGAAAAAGGCCGCAGATGAAGGCTTCCTCATGGGAGACATGCAGGCTGTTTTTGATGGAGATTTCCTTGGAAAGGGTGCCGCTCAGGAAGGAGCGGGTAAGGATATCGCTGACCTTCACCCTGTCGCCGCCCGCCCTGATGAAATCCTCAAACAGCGCGATACTCATCGCCATCTCGCGGATGGTGTTGAAGCCGATCAGGGTAATCGCCCGGCAAACCGAACCGACCTGGGTGCCGCGGGTATAATAGGCGGAATTGACAACTTGCAGCACCTTCGAGGTGAGTGAGACGTCCTTGAGGATGACGCCGCTGAGTTGTTTGGCGTTGGTATGTTCGTCACCGATCATGTCGAGCAGTTCGTGGACGTTGTCCGAGAGGGCCGGCAGTTCGCTCATGTTGACCAGATTGAAGATCCTGGCCATCGAGCGTTTGGCTTGCGGTGAAAGGCTTTTCATCCCGTTACCCCCTTGGTGTACTTTAAACCTATCAGATATTGCCGGCCTCCGACAAGCGATAAGGGCGGAGGCGCTACGCCTGTGTTGATCAGGGGTATTTAGATATATGCAGGTGTGCGGGGGAGTAGTGGGGGAGAGTGGCCGAGCGGTTGATCCGGCCTTTTTCTCGTTGGCCTCGAGAACGGGATATACGTTCAGCCCCTCGTTGTGCGTGACCACATAAGGTCATGTCGGCGGATTTTAATCCGCAGGTGGTGCTGGGCGCGCCGGTCATCATCATCCGCCGTTTTTTTTCTGCCAGCGGCCGTTACCACGCTCCGTGGTCTCGATCTTCTTTTTTTGAAAAGAAAGTCCGTGGTAGCCGAGGGCGGCCTCGACCTGGTCGGTGAACTGCTTGGAGGGGCGGATGGTCATGTCGCGGGGGAGTTCGAGGTCGACCTCGCCCTGCTTGGGGAAATGGATGGTGAGTGAGATGGGGCATGCGCCGTGGTGGCTGAGGAAGACCTTCTTGAGGTCCTCGATCTTGCGGCGGCCAACCTTGTCGGAGTGGAGCATGACCCGGGCCGAGGCGGTGTATTTTTCCCAGGCCACGCTGAGCGGGTCCACCGCGTCGGCGATGATTTTGGGGCCGCGTTCGTCTTTTTCGAGTTTTCCCTGGATGATGAGCGGTTCGGAGCCGCTGAGCAGGTGTGAGCACTCGGCATAGGTGGTGGGGAAGATCACCACCTCCACGGCGCCGGTGGTGTCTTCCAGGGTGACGAAGCCCATGGGATCGCCTTTTTTGGATTTATGCGGCTTGAAGGTGCGGACCATGCCGCCCACCCGTACCGGCGACTGGTCGCCCCATTCGTTGAGCCCCACGCAGTCGGTGTCGGCCACCGCCTTGATCTCCTGCCGGACGTTGTCCAGGGGATGGCCGGTGATGTAAAAGCCCACCGTCTCTTTCTCCATGGCAAGCTTTTCTTTTTCCTCCCATTCGTTGATGTCAGGCATGAGGATGCTCTGGCCGTTGTTGTCGTCCGTGGCGGCAGACGGGATGGCCGCGAAGAGGGATATCTGGCCGCTTTCCCGGTCCCGCTGGGAGGATTTTGCCCGTTCCAGGGCTTGATCGAGGATGGCGAAATGTTGGGAGCGTTTGGCGCCAAGCGAATCAAAGGCACCGGCCTTGATCAGGCTTTCGATCACCCGCCGGTTGACGCGGCTGCCGTCCACCCGGCAGCAGAAATCCTCCAGCGATTTGTAGGCGCCCTCCTTCTCACGGACCTCGATGATGGAGTCCAGGGCTGCACCGCCGACGTTCTTCACCGCCGCGAGGCCGAAGCGGATGCGGTCGTTGATGACCGTGAAATCCTTGAACGACTCGTTGATGTCCGGCGGCAGCACCTCGATCTCGTGGTCCTTGCACTCGTTGATGTAGAGCACCACCTTGTCGGTGTTGTTCATATCCAGCGACAGCAGCGCGGCCATGAACGGCGACGGGTAGTGGGCCTTGAGGTAGGCGGTCTGGTAGGCGATATAGGCGTAGGCGGCGGAGTGCGATTTGTTGAAGCCGTAACCGGCGAACTTGGCCATCAGGTCGAAGATGTATTCGGCCTTGTCCATGGGGATGCTGTTTTCCTTGCAGCCGGCCAGGAACTTGCCGCGCTGCTCCTCCATCACCTCCGGAATCTTCTTGCCCATGGCCCGGCGCAGGTTGTCGGCGTCGCCCAGCGAATAGTTGGCCAGGACGTTGGCGATCTTCATCACCTGTTCCTGGTAGACGATAACCCCGTAGGTCTCTTTCAGGATCGGTTCGAGCTGGGGCAGCGGATAGGTGGCGGTCATCCGTCCATGCTTGGTGTTGACGAAATCCGACACCATCCCCGACTCCAGCGGTCCGGGGCGGTAGAGGGCGACCAGGGCGATGAGGTCGGAGAATACCTCCGGCTTCATGTCGGTGAGCAGCGCCCGCATGCCGGAGCTTTCAAGCTGGAACACCCCCACCGCGTCCCCGCGGCAGAGAAGGTCGTACGTCTTGGCGTCATCCAGGGGGATTTTGTGGATCTCCAGCCGGTGGCCGGTGTCCTGTTCCAGCATCTTCACCGCCCGGTCAATGACGGTGAGGGTCTTGAGGCCCAGGAAGTCGAACTTGATAAGCCCGGTCTTCTCGGTGTACTTCATGTCGAACTGGGTGAGCACCTCGCCCTTGGGGCCTTTGCAGAGCGGCAGGTATTCCACCATCGGCAGCGGCGAGATGACCACCCCGGCGGCATGGATGGAGGTGTGGCGGTTCAACCCCTCCAGGGTCTTGGCGATGGAGAGGAGCTGCGCCACCTGCGGGTCGCGGCTTTCCAGATCCTTGAGGCGCGGCTCCTCCTCGATGGCTTTTTTGATCGTCATCTTGAGCTGGTCCGGGATCAGCTTGGCGATCCGGTCCACATCACCGAAGGTCATGCCGAGGGCGCGGCCCACGTCGCGGATCACCGCTTTGGCCTTCATGGAACCGAAGGTGACGATCTGGGCCACATGGTCCGAGCCGCCGTAGCGTTGCTGCACGTATTCGATCACCTCGTCGCGGCGGTCCTGGCAGAAGTCGACGTCGAAGTCGGGCATGGATTTGCGCTCGATGTTGAGGAAGCGCTCGAAGATGAGCCCGTAGGGGATGGGGTCGATGTCGGTGATCCGCATGGAGTAGGCGGCAAGGCTGCCTGCGCCCGAACCGCGGCCCGGCCCTACCGGAATCTGGTGGTCCTTGGCCCAGTTGATGAAGTCAGCAACGATGAGGAAGTAGCCGGGAAAGCCCATCTTGATGATGACGTCGATCTCGTGGTCGAGGCGGTCGCGGTAGGTTTTTTCGAGCTCCGCCGGCACCTCCTGTAGCTCGCGAAGTTCGGCGAGCCGTTCCTCCAACCCTTTCCGGGCGGCACGCTCGAACATGGAATCCAGGGTCTCGCCTTCCTCCACCGGGAAATTGGGGAAATGGTTGTCGCCGAAGGTGAGTTCCAGGTTGCAACGTTCGGCGATCTTGACGGTATTGGCGATGGCCTCCGGGGTATGGGCAAAGGCCTGTTTCATCTCGGCCGGGGACTTGAAGAACAACTCGTCGGTGGAGAAGCGGAAGCGGGTGGTATCGTTGATGGTCTTGCCGGTCTGGATGCAGAGCAGAAGCTCGTGGGCGGTGGATTCCTTGCGCTTCAGGTAATGGCAGTCGTTGGTGGCCACCAGCGGGATGGACATCTCTCTGGCCAGTTCCTTGAGGCCCTTGTTGGCGATGGTTTGCTCGGGGATGCCGTTCTCCTGTAACTCGAAGTAGAGCCGGTCGCCGAAGATCTGTTGGAGCTCCTCCGCCTCGCGACGGGCCCCGGCCAGGTCGCCCTGAACGATGGCGTGGGGAACCGCGCCGTGCAGGCAGGCGGTGAGGGCGATCAGGCCATCGCTGTATTTGGCCAGCACCTCCTTATCGATGCGCGGCTTGTAGAAAAAACCCTCCAGTTGGGCGATGGAGGCGAGTTTCATCAGGTTCTGGTAGCCGTCCTTGTTCATCGCCAGCAGCACCAGATGGAAGGCGGCGCCGCCAGCGCTCCGCGCTGAGCGGTCGAAGCGGTCGGTGGGCGAGATATAGAATTCGCAGCCGATGATCGGTTTCAGCCCCGCGCCCTTGGCCATGGTGTAGAACTGCAGCGCGCCGAACATGGAGCCGTGATCGGTGATGGTCACCGTGTCAATGCCGAATTCCTTGGCGGTAGCGATCAGGTCCCCCAGGCGGATGGCGCCGTCCAGCAGGCTGAACTGGGTGTGGACATGCAGGTGGACGAAATCGGCTTGCGGTGGGGCGGCGTCGGTCATTACTGGTCCATGGGGCAGGGTTATGCGTTCAATTGCTTACGAGATTTCCGGTTACGATGTTTCGGGCTATTTTTACTTGGCACAATAGTCAAAAAGGCCCATCCGGTCGATATTGGCAAAGCCGCGCCAAAGCTCTTCCTCCCGGTGCGGCTCAAGGGTGATGATTGGCGAAAGCTGCTGTTTTTGCAGATACTTGAAGAGTTCCTCAAATTTGAACGTCCCCTCGCCCACGCCCAGGTGGGCATCGCTTGCGCCATCGTTGTCGTGGAGATGCACCTGGCCAAGCCATGGTTCAAGGGCCGGCAGCCAGTCCTGCCATGTATTCTTGGCAAACGCCAGCACATGGCCCACATCAAAACAAAAGCGGGCGTATGGCGAATCAAGGGCCTGGAGCAGTCGCCGCAACTGGTCCGGCGATTTTTCATAGGTATTTTCAAGCATCATCGGGACCTTGCAGCCCTCGGCGATCTGCAACAATTCGTGCCAGGTCTCGTACGATTGCGAGAACCATTGCTCTTCCTTGGAGGCATGCTTGTCCGGTTCAAAGTTCGGATGGCAGACGATTGCCAGCGGCTCGAAGATCTCAAGCAGTGCAAAGGCCTTTTGCAGCTTGTGGCGGCTGGCCTTCAGTATTTCCGGATCCTGGGCGCTGGGGATCAGATCCTGAAAAGGGGCATGCAGGGTGCAGGCCAGTCCTTCCTTTTGCAGGAGCTTGGCTATCTTCGTAAATTCGCTGACCGGTTCGTCATACAGAACATTGTTCACCAGCCCGATTTCGGGCCGGAGGCGGTTTTCGAGCACGACCCCGAGCAGGTCGGTTTTAAGCCTTGCATAGGGGACGTTGACGAAGCAGTGGTCGACGAGATGGGCGGGGAGCGACATGGGGTAACCTTTAGCTGATACCGGTCAATCGTCGAGTTTTTTTGCCTCGTCGATGAGCATTACCGGAATCCCGTCGCGAATCTCGTAGAGCAGTCGACAGGCGTCACAGATCAGGCCATCTTCCTGGGTGGTCAGTTTGACCGGTCCCTTGCACTTGGGGCAGGCGAGAATGTCGAGCAGATCCTTGTTGAGCATGGTGGTCCTCGTGGTTCGTTGGGGAAAGGCGCTTTTTTACGAGCGCGGCCGTGAAAGGTCGGCCACGTCTAATCTGTCATGGGATGAAAGGCCTTTATCATAGCGTCATTATCGGCTATAATCACGCGATTATTTCACTGGCTCGAATTTGTACGGAACTCTTTGTAAATACTGGGGAAGGGAGGCTGCTTCACTCGCCGCTATTTTTCTCTGCTGATACAGGTGTTGCCCGTGAGCAAGCCGGGCAACGGTAAAAGGTGATTACAACCATGAAAGGCATTATCCTCGCCGGCGGCTCCGGCACCCGTCTCTATCCCCTCACCAAATCGGTGAGCAAGCAGCTGATGCCGGTGTACGACAAGCCGATGATCTACTATCCCATCGCCACCCTGATGCAGGCCGGGATCCGTGAGATCCTTGTTATCACCACCCCCGAGGATCAGGGGCAGTTCATGCAGCTGCTGGATGACGGCTCTCAGTGGGGGATCTCGCTTTCCTATGCGGTGCAGCCCAAGCCCGAGGGAATTGCCCAGGCCTTTCTGATCGGCGAGGAGTTCATCGGCGACGACCGGGTCGCTCTGGTGCTCGGCGACAATATCTTCTACGGCAGTGGCCTCGGCAAGATCCTCCGCGAGGTGGCCTCCCGTGAAGAGGGTGCCACGGTTTTCGGCTACTATGTCCGTGATCCGGAGCGCTACGGGGTGGTCAGTTTCGACAGCGAGGGCAAGGTCATCGATATCGAGGAGAAGCCGCAGAAATCTAAATCCAGTTATGCGGTGAGCGGGCTTTATTTCTACGATAACCGGGTGGTGGAGATCGCCCGCCGGATCAAGCCGTCGGCCCGAGGTGAACTGGAGATTACCGACATCAACAACGTCTACCTGCGCCGGGGTGAGTTGCGGGTGGAACTGCTTGGCCGCGGCATGGCCTGGCTCGATACCGGCACCCACGCTTCCCTGCTCGATGCCGCGAACTTCATCAAGGTCATGGAAGACCGGCAGGGGCTGAAGATTGCCTGTCTCGAGGAGATCGCCTATCGGCGTGGCTATATCGATGCCGGGCAGGTGGCCCGCTTGGCCGAGCCGCTTGGCAAGAACGGCTACGGCCAGTATCTGCTGCGGATGCTGGCGGAGGGAGAGCGATGAACTTTTTTCCCACTCGCATACCGGATGTTGTGGTCATCGAACCGAAGGTTTTTGGCGACGAGCGTGGGTTCTTCATGGAAACGTGGCGGGGTGATCTCTTTGCCGCAAACGGGATCACGCTGCCTTTTGTCCAGGATAACCACAGCCGTTCCGGGCAGGGGGTGCTGCGGGGGCTTCACTATCAGATAAAACAGCCGCAGGGCAAACTGGCCCGTGTGATCATCGGCGAGGTGTTCGATGTTGCCGTGGACTTGCGCAAGGGCTCTCCAACCTTTGGGCAATGGGTAGGCGAGGTTCTTTCCGCCGAAAATAAAAAAATGCTCTGGGTGCCGCCGGGGTTTGCCCACGGCTTTTACGTGTTGAGTGAAACCGCCGAATTTTTCTACAAGTGCACAGATTACTACGCGCCTGAGCATGAGCGCAGCCTGCGATGGGACGATCCGGCGCTCAACATTTACTGGCCGCTCCTCGATGGACTTTCGCCGCAGTTGTCGGCAAAAGATCTGGCCGGGATTCCCTTGGCCGAGGCAGAGTGTTATCCATGAAGGTCTTGGTCGCAGGCGGCAACGGTCAACTGGGCCGGGAACTGGCGTTGCGCGCGCCCCAAGGATGGGCGGTGACCGCCCTGGGCAGCACCGAACTGGACATCCGCGATCGTGAGGCGGTGGCCAAGGTTGTGCAGGAAATTGGGCCTGAGTTGGTGATCAACGCTGCAGCCTATACCGCCGTTGACCGGGCTGAAAGCGAGCCGGATCTGGCCTATGCCATCAACGGCCATGGGGTTGCCCATCTGGCCGAGGCGGCCAAGGCGACGGGCGCG
>JAOUHH010000133.1 GCA_029865195.1 Desulfobulbaceae bacterium | reverse complement strand
TCCGTCACCAAGGTAACCGATCTGGTCGGCGAGATCGCCGCCGCCTCAAATGAGCAGGCGCAGGGCATCAACCAAACCAACCAGGCGTTGGCGCAGATCGATCAGGTGACCCAGCAGAACACCGCCAGCGCCGAGGAGAGCGCCGCTGCCTCGGAAGAGCTTTCCGGACAGGCCATGCACATGAAGGAGATGATGGGTCGTTTCCGTTTGCGTGACAATGGGCAGAGGCGGCAGCAGGCGGCGTTGCCCAGATCGGTGGCGACGTCGGTTGCCAAGGGCGGGAGTTGGGGTGGCGGTGCGAAGGCCATCACCGAGAAAGAGGCCAAACCAGCGGATATCATCGCCCTTGATGACAAGGAGTTCGGTAAGTATTAAGCGACGGTTTTAGCCGTGTGCGAGACCCTAAAAGCCCTGCCAGTGCGCAGGGCTTTTTTTTGGGGTTTTGGTGAGTTGTTGTGGTAAGAGTGGTTATTTTTGAAAATAGGTAGTTGCACCTATGTCGTTTTGGTGAAGGTTGTACTACATTCAAGATTACGGAAATTCTGTAGTGCGCAATTTGCCCTGTTATGTGTAATTCGTTGAAATGACAATGATATTGTTTGGTCTGGGTAAGGGTAGCCCGTAGGGGAGGCCCGGGTTTCCGTATCGACGGATAACGGAGGTGGCAGATGCTAGCCGTGATTGCAGCCGGGGTTATCGCCTTGGGTTTGCTGGTAACGGTCGGGTTCTGGGTGCCGAGGTTGTGCAACCGGCGTCGGTTGCGTGAAATGCTGGGCAGTCGTTATCCGCTGGTGTATCTTGTCTATGCCGCCAACGGGCCGGTTTTGGTTCTGCTTGGGGTGTTTCTGTTATACAGGTTTGGCTGAAAACCTGTGCATGAAGATATGAGGGATGGAATGGAGCAGGCGTTTGTCAAGGTAATGAAAGCATTGTCGGATCCAAGTCGCGTCAAGGTTATAAAGGCGCTTGAGGTGCGGGAGCTTTGCGTTTGCGAATTGCGCGCGGTTCTCGGGTTGGCGCAGCCGACGGTATCCAAGCATCTCAAGGTCCTGGAAGAGGCCGGGTTGGTGGCTAGCCGCAAGGAGGGGCAGTGGGTTCATTATCGTCTTTCCCCGACCTCCATGTATGCCGAAGCGATGCTGGCGCAGCTGAAAGGCTGGTTGACCTCGGATGCGGACGTGCGGGGGGTGCTTACGCAGTTGCCTTCCATCGACCGGCATGAGCTGTGCGGCGGCAAGAAGGGCAAGGGGGTTCTCGCCTCCCGGTCCCGGCGGTAGCTCAATCCCGTCCGGCTCGTTGTCGGCTGCGGCAATAACAGGTCAAGTCTCTTCCTTGTCGGGAAGGCACTTGACTTTTTATTGTTTCGTCATATGGTTACATGGGTATATATCGCTGGCGGTGACGGTCGCCGGGTTTAAAATCAATATTGTCGAGTTGTCGGGGGGGGCCGCTTTACGTGCGGGGCGACCCTGGCAAACGGGTTGAAATATCGTGCAACCGCTCTCTTCTCTCAAGATGCATGCCGCGGGTCCTGTTGTGCCGCCGCCCGCACCGGAAAAAACGTTGTCGCTCCTCATGGTGTTTGGGGGCGGTGTGGCGGTGGTGGCGGTCTGGTTTCTCCTCTACCGGCAGTTGCTTCCCTTTTCGAAATACCTTGCCTTCGATATCCTCGGCCTCGCTCCGGATACGCATCTGGGGGCGGCGGTGCAGTTTTTTGTCTACGACACCCCCAAGGTCTTGATGCTGCTCGCCCTGGTGGTCTTTGCGGTGGGCATCGTCCGCTCCTTCTTTACCCCGGCCCGCACCCGCCGCATCCTGGCCGACCGGCATGAGGCGGTGGGCAACGTGCTGGCGGCGCTGCTCGGCATCGTCACCCCGTTCTGTTCCTGTTCGGCGGTGCCGCTCTTTATCGGCTTTGTCACCGCCGGGATCCCGTTGGGGGTGACCTTTTCCTTCCTGATCGCCGCGCCGATGGTCAACGAGATTGCCGTGGTGCTGCTCTACGGGCTGCTGGGCTGGAAGATCGCCGCCCTCTATCTCATTACCGGGCTTGGCGTCGCCATTGTCGCGGGCTGGGTAATCGGCCGGTTGAAGATGGAAAATCATGTCGAGGAGTGGGTGCAGCAGGTGCTGGCCGGCACGGATGGGGCCGAGGTGCACTATACCCTGGCCGGGCGTATCCGTTATGGCCGGGAGGCGATGGTGGATATCGTCGGCAAGGTCTGGCCCTATGTGGTGGGCGGCATTGCCGTCGGCGCGATCATTCACGGCTATGTCCCGGAGGGGATGTTGGCCTCGATCATGGGCAAGGACGCCTGGTGGTCGGTGCCGGCGGCGGTGCTGCTGGGGGTGCCGATGTATTCCAATGCCGCCGGCATCGTGCCGATCATTCACGCCCTGCTGGAAAAAGGGGCGGCGCTGGGCACCGCTCTCGCCTTCATGATGTCGGTAATCGCCCTTTCCTTTCCCGAGATGGTGATCCTCCGCAAGGTTTTGAAGATGCCCCTGGTGGCAACCTTCGCGGCGGTGGTCGCCTGTGGTATCCTGCTGGTTGGTTTTTTGTTCAATCTGATCATCTGAGTGTTTTCTCTTCTTTTCTGCCAAGGGGGTTGTCATGGCTATGGCCGCTAAACGCCTATCTTTCCTCGACCGTTTTCTGACCCTGTGGATCTTCCTCGCCATGCTTGGCGGGGTGATGACGGGCTATCTCTATCCGGCCCTGCGGGAGGTGATCAACTCCTTCCAGGTGGGCACCACCAATATCCCCATTGCCGTCGGCCTGATCCTGATGATGTATCCGCCGCTGGCCAAGGTGAAATACGAGCGGCTCCATCTGGTCTTCCGCAATGGCCGGGTGCTCGCCCTGTCGCTGGCGCAGAACTGGCTGATCGGGCCGGTGCTGATGTTCGGGCTGGCCGTTACCTTTCTTGCCGGTTATCACGAGTATATGGTCGGCCTGATCCTGATCGGTCTCGCCCGTTGCATCGCCATGGTCATCGTCTGGAACGATCTTGCCGACGGCGACAGCGAATACTGCGCGGGGTTGGTCGCCTTCAACTCCATCTTTCAGGTGCTTTTTTTCTCGGTCTATGCCTATATTTTCATTACCTTGCTTCCCGGTTGGCTGGGGTTGCAGGGCGCGGTGGTCGATATCTCCATGGCGGCAATCGCTCAATCCGTTTTCATCTATCTCGGCATCCCCTTTCTGGCCGGCATGCTGACCCGTTTTGTCGGCATCAAACGCAAGGGGGAAGAGTGGTATCAGCAAAGGCTGATTCCTCTGATCTCGCCGCTGACCCTTGCCTTTCTGCTCTTCACCATCCTGGTCATGTTTTCGTTGAAGGGCGAACACATCGTGCAACTGCCCGGTGATGTGTTCCGCATTGCCGTGCCGCTGACCATCTATTTTTTGGTGATGTTTCTGGTTTCCTTCTTTCTCTCGAAAAAGGCGGGAGCGACATACGGGCAGTCGACGACGTTGAGCTTCACCGCCGCGTCCAATAACTTTGAGCTTGCCATTGCCGTGGCCATTGCCGTTTTCGGTATCGAATCGGGCCAGGCGTTCGCGGCGGTGATCGGGCCACTGGTCGAGGTGCCGGTCCTGATCGGGCTGGTCCATGTCGCCCTTTGGTTCCGAAAAAGATATTTTGCGGCTGAAGAGGTTGTGAAAACGGTGGTTGTTGAATGGAAACACCTCGACAAGGACGGCAAAACCTGTGATCGCTGCGCGGAAACCGGCGTCGGGGTTGTTGAAACGGTACGCAATCTGGCCGCCGAGTGCAGAGGCAAGGGGGTTGAGATAGTTTTCCGGGAGACCTTGCTCGCGGCGGATGCCATCGATCAGTCCAACCTGATCCTGATTGACGGGGTGCCGGTGGAGGATATCCTGCCCGACGCCAGGGCATCGGCAAGCTGTTGCTGCTCCTGCGGCGACCTCACCGGCAAGGATGAATCCTGCCGGACGATTATCCGTTTTGGCGTCGAGCATGAAGCGATTCCGGCGCAGATGGTCCGCGAGGCGATCTGCCGGGTTGCGGGTTGCTGCTGAGTTAGGCTGGCGAAGTTTTTTCGGATGCGGTATGGTTCTTTTCTGTTGGTAACGCGGTGGTTGCGCAACGTAAATCAGAGCAAAAGGAATGAGCCATGATGGCATTTTTCAAGAAAAAGACCCTCACCGGCCTGGCCCGCACCTGCGGCTGAGCGGCCAAGATTGGTCCGGCGGATCTGTCGGACGCGCTAGCGGGGCTTGCCCCTCCCAATGATCCCAATCTGCTGGTCGGTATCGAGACCGCCGACGATGCCGCGGTCTATCGCCTTTCCGACGAGATTGCGATGATCAATACCGTCGATTTCATCACCCCGCCGGTGGATGACCCGTACTGGTTCGGGCAGATTTCGGCTGCCAACTCGATCTCCGATGTCTATTCCATGGGCGGCAGACCCGTCACCGCCCTCAACGTGGTGATGTTCCCCTCCAAGCGTCTGGATATGGGGTTTTTAAGGGATATCCTCCGCGGCGGCCACGACAAGGTGGTTGAGGCCGGGGCCTGCCTGGTGGGCGGGCACACCGTCGATGACGAGGAACCCAAGTACGGACTCTGCGTCAACGGCGTCGTTCATCCCGACCGGATCATCACCAATGCCGGCGCCAAGCCCGGCGACGCCCTGATCCTCACCAAGCCGCTCGGTTCCGGAGTGTTGTTCAACGCCGTCCGCTCCGGCAAGCTCCCCTTTGCCGAGCTTGCGCGGGAGACCCTGCCCTCGCTTGCCACGCTGAACGGCAAGGCCATGGAGGTTGCGCTGGGCTTTGATCTGCATGCCTGCACCGATATCACCGGCTTCGGCATCCTCGGGCATCTGCTCGAGGTGGCGCATGGCTGTGACGCCAGGGTGGTGATCCACTACCGCGCCCTGCCGTTCTATCCGGGCGCCCTCGACATGTACCGAAAGGGCGAGACCACCGGCAGCAACAAGGCCAACCGGGCCATGGTCGCCCGGCATCACCTGGGCATGGAGTTGTCGCTGGACAAATTCGAGGATGAATTGCTGTACGATCCCCAGACCTCGGGCGGGCTCCTGCTCGCGTTGCCGGGCGATCAGGCCGATGATCTTGTTGCCGCCCTGCATGCGGCCGGGGTTGGGGTTGCCGTCAGAATCGGCGAGGTGGTGGTCGATACCGTCGGCCTGACCGTGGTCGAGTAATGGATCTGCATCTGCTGGTGGCCGGGCTTGCGCTGGTTGCCGGCTTCCTCTCCGGGCTGCTGGGGATCGGTGGCGGCATCATCATGGCGCCGCTGCTCCTCTACGTGCCGCCCCTCTTTGGGCTTGCGCCGTTATCCATGCATGCGGTGGCCGGATTGACCATCGTCCAGGGGCTTGTCGCCTGCGTGTCCGGGGTGGTGGTGCATCGTCGGTTCAACTGTGTTTCCGGCGGGCTCACCTGCTGGATGGGGTTGACCATCTTTGTCGCCGCCCTGTTCGGCGGCGCCTATGCCGGGCAGGTAACCAACGATGTGTTGCTGCTGCTGATCTTCGGCTTGATGGCCCTTGTCGCCGCGATTCTTATCTTTGTGCCGGCCGTCGCTGACAAGGGAAATGTCGAATTGGCAGGGTTTTCCTTCAGTCGGGCGCGGGCGGTGTTGACGGCCGGGTCGGTCGGCGTTCTGGGCGGGATGGTCGGGCAGGGCGGGTCTTTCATTCTGATTCCACTGATGACCACCTTTGTCAGGGTGCCCACCCGGATCGCCATTGGCAGCAATATGGCCATCGTTTTTCTTTCGACCCTGGCCGCCTTTCTGGGCAAGGCCTTCACCGGTCAGATCGTCTGGCCGCTGGCCATTGCCATCGCCGTGGCCGTGGTGCCGGCCGTGCAGTTGGGCGGCATGCTGAGTCATCGCTTGCCGGTCGCCAGGTTGCGGATGTTGCTGGGGACATGTATCGGGCTTGCCGCCGTCCGTATCGGATTCAGCGTCTTTGGTTATTAACCCTTTCAAGGGAGCAGCGGTTATGGATGCCGCCGACAAGTATACCGTTCTTTTTCTTTGCACCGGCAACGCCTGCCGCAGCCAGATGGCCGAGGGGTGGGCGAAGCATTTCGGCGGTGAGGCGGTGGCCGTCTACTCCGCCGGCCTTGCCAGGCATACGGTTGATCCGCGCGCCATCGCGGTGATGGCTGAGGCCGGCGTCAACATCGCCGGTCAGAATTCCAAACTCATCGATGAGTTGCCGCTGGAGCGCTTTGATTTTGTAGTCACCCTCTGTGATCACGCCAACGAGGAATGCCCCTACTTCGCCGGCGGTGGCCGCCGCCTGCACCGTGCCTTTGATGATCCGCCCCGTCTGGCAGCCGGGGCCGCCGACGAAGAAGAGGCGCTGGCCCCCTACCGCCGGGTGCGGGATGAGATCCGCTCCTTTGTCGAGAAGTTCATGGCCGGGGTGGTCGGCCGGTAAATTTTGTTTGTTTGGTTGGGGTAAAAAAGAGAAGCAGGAGCCATGACAGCCTCCTGCTTCTCTTTTTTTGTTGTGTAAGGGTTTTTCAACGCCTGCTGGCGTTATCGGCCTGCTTATTTGTAAGGCCTGAGTTGCAGGGTCTTCAGGGCGGTTTTGAGTTCATCCAGGGGCAGGGCGTCGACAAAACCCTTTATCGTGGCAGCCTTGCAGGCCGCATCGGCGGGGGTGAGTTTCAGCAGCGCTGCCTTGATTTTTTTGGTGGTTGCCGCGTCGGCCTTCTTGGTCGCGGTGAAAAACCATTCCGGATAGGTTTGAGTAGTGTGGAGGAGGGGGAAGGTGGGGTCTTTCCGCTCGTCAACAATGACAAAATCCGCCAGGGATATCTTGCCTTCCTTGGCCATGTCCTCAAGGGTGCCGGACTTGATGAATGCGGCATCCATTACCCCGGCGTTAACCGCCAAGACGAGGTCGTCTAGTTTTTTCCCTTCGACAAAGGCGGCGAAATCCTTGCGGGGGTTGATACCCTTCTTGGTCAGATGGTAGGACTGAAATACGTAGGCTGCCGCCGCCGAGGAGGAGAGTGCCATGACCTTTTTACCCTTCAGGTCTTCTGCTTTGGTGATCCCGGAGCCCTTTTTGGCGATAATGACGCCGGCAAAGCGCGGACCCTCTTTTTGCTCCATGGTGACCAGTGGAATGACTCCCTGTTCTTCGGCCATGATGATGGTCTGTACCGGATTGGCAAGGACAAAGTCGAGCTCTCCCTTTTCCGTCTGTTCCAACAGATTGGCGACCTTGTTGGGGACGAGGGTGATTTTGTCGCCGACTTGTTGCTCGAGGTAAGTGGCTAATGCTCCAAACTCTTTCATGGCGGCCAGTTCGCCACGCGGGGCGTTGATGCCGATCTTGATTTCCGCAGACGCCGGCGAATTCCATCCGGTCAGCGTGATGAGAGCAAGTAGGCCTGCAAAGAAGTGTTTCATGGTAAGTGGTCCTCCTCATGTTTGGTTGGTGATTGATTTTTGCGAAAATGATTGTTTTTGAAGAAAAGATGGATGATAGTAACTTTTTGCAGGTGAAGTTGTAAACGATTTTTGTTACTTATTGGTCCTGGTTAGCGTTTTCCTTTAAGGGGTGGCGGCGCGAGGATTGCGCCGCAGGCGAGGCACGGCAGAAATGCTTCAGTACTGTGGGAGAATTTTATGAAAAGCAATGGCTTGTTGCGGTTTGGCTTGGCTGGGCGGATTGTCGGGACCATCTGTGCGGTCCTCTTTGTGC
>JAOUHH010000132.1 GCA_029865195.1 Desulfobulbaceae bacterium | reverse complement strand
CAGCAAAGGCTACCGGCTGCCCGCCCGCTTCGTCGTCCACACCGTCGGTCCGGTCTGGCGCGGCGGCGATCACCACGAGGCGGAGTTGTTGGCCTCCTGCTACCGCAACTGCTTTCGTCTTGCCAAAGAACACCATCTCGCCACCCTCGCCTTCCCGGCGGTGAGCACCGGTGTGTACGGCTTCCCCCGCGCCGCGGCAGCGGAGATCGCGATCCGGGAAATTCATGCCGCCCTGGCGGCGAACCCGGGGCTGGTAAAGGTTATCCTGGTCTGCTTCAACCGTGAGACGAGAAAGGCCTACGAAAGGGCGCTGGCCGGGTTTGCCCGGTAGCATCCACCGGCATTGGGAGGGGCTGGCATGGACGGATGGTTGTGGTCGGCGCTTACCGCCCTGGTCTTCTATGGTCTGTGGGGGTTCTTCCCGAAGCTCGCGGTGGGGTACATCAGCCCGAAATCGGTGCTGGTGTATGAAGTCGGCGGGACGTTGCTGGTGTGGCTTGTCGCCCTGCAAAGGGTGAGTTTTAGGCCGGAAGCCATCCTAAGGGCATCCTCTTTGCCGTTGCTGTTTGAAAAGTTCGTGACTGTTCATATCCGCTGTTTGGTTGAGAGATAAATGCAATTCCGGAGCAGGTATGCGTCCGCTACTGTAATTGCTGGGCCCTGCTTTTCGCAAGCATTCTTGAAGAAACACGCAGTGGATGCGCCTGGCATGGTGTATCCGTTATTTTGACCTGCGGGGGGGACAATAAGTTCCACGAAAATGGACGTCTAAGGCAATGGGGCCGGCAGGGTCTGCTCAGGTGGCGGAGGGAGGGGTGGATTGCATTGACCCGGTCGCAATCATGTGGACATCGTGCTGTGGGTAGGGGATGGTGATCTGCGCCTTGGCGAGGGCCTGATGAACGGCGAGATTGGCGCGGTAGAAGGTCTGGAAGTATTTTTTGGTCGGTACCCAGTAACGCATGCCGATGGTGATAGCCGAGTCCCCGAAGGCCTCGATCCCGATTTGTGGCGGCGGCTCCTGCGAGATGTCCGCAAGCTCGGTCAGGGCAGCAGTGATGGCCGAGATAGCCGTCCCCGGATCATCGTTGTAGGAGATCCCCACCGAGGTTTCCACCACCTTGCAGGCGAAGGAATTACGGATGATTTCGCCGACGATGTGTTTGTTGGGGATGGTGATTTCTTCACCGTCCTCAGTCGAAAGGATGGTGCAGGCGAGGCGGATCTCGTCGATGACGCCGGTCACCCCCTTGACGGTGATGGTATCGCCCACCACAAAGGGCCGGCTGACGATGATGGAAAGGCCGGCGCCGTAGTTGGACAGCGGGCCCTGGATGGCGAAGCTGCTGCCAAAGGCCAGAGCACTGATGGCGGCAACAAGCGGTGTTACCGAGATGCCGAACTTGCCGATGGCGATAATGATGACAAAGGCCAGGGTGGTCAGGCGCACTGCCCCGGCAAAAAACCCGGTTAGGGTGGGGTCGAGCCTTTTCTTCTCCCCAAAGCCAATCGTCACCCGCGCGAGCCAGTTGGCAAGTTTGACGCCAAGCAACAGGATGATAATGGCGCCGATGATCTGAAAGCTGTACTGGACGACAAATTCAACCACGGTCGCATACAATTTTTGGACAACCGCCAATTCTTCCTGCATTGTATTCTCCTTCAAGTCAATTTCCGCTACGGTCTTGGTGAAACCGATCGGCGAGCATTGCCCACCCTAATCATTTGTAGCAGAAAAGGGCTGGATAACGGAAACAGAAACGCCTTCTTCGTTCCGTGAGGAGCGAGAAGGCGTCATGGAATTCTGTTGATACCCTAGCGATTATTTTTGTGGGATGGCCTGTAGTTTCTTTTCCCACTCCTCCTCGGGAATGGAGGTGCCGGGTACCAGGCGCAAATCCTTGCTGCGGGACTTGATTTCGCCATTCAACGCCGCTCCGGACTCAACCGACAGATCACTGGTTTCAACCTTGCCGTTGATGGTGCCTTCCTTGATGACATGCAGCTTCTTGACGTTGACGTTGCCGTCGACCTGCCCTTGGCAGGTAAAGTTTGCAACCTCGATATCGCCGGTGACATGGCCGGTCTCACCGAGAATGAAGTAATCACCTTTGATATTGCCCTTGAGCTTGCCGTCGAGCCGCAACTTGCCCTTGAAGCAGATATCACCGACCATGGTCATGTCCTTGCCGATGATACTGGTGGTCATCTCTTTATTGTCTTGCGCCAAATTCTCCATCGGATCTTTCTTGAAGAAACTCATCGTTTTTTCCTCAGGGCTTGCTGTTTCAGGAAATATTCCCTACTTGCCACTGGCAATGGTTTTGTTTTCTTTAATATATCTGGCGATTTGCATGAATTTTAACGGATTAACCGGATTGTTTTTGTACTTGATTTCATAATGGAGATGGGTGCCGGTACTGCGGCCGCTCGTCCCCATGTATCCCACCAGCTGCCCGCGGGTGATGGAGGATCCCTGCGCCACCGCCCTCTTGTTCATGTGGAAATAACGGGTGTAAAAGCCATTGCCGTGGTTGATCACCACATAGTTGCCATAGCCGCTGGTGAACCCGCTTTCGGCGACCACGCCATCGGCGGTGGCCGTGATCGGGCTTCTGAATTTATTTTTGATGTCGACCCCTTCGTGGAAGGCGGGTCTGTTGTTGATGGGGTCTATCCGTTTGCCGAACGTTGAGGTGATCTTGCCGGCACTCGGCGCGCCGAGGGGGATTGACTGAATCGTTTCGAGATAATGGTCCACCTTGAAGGTGAGATCCTCGTAGGATTGGTCGCTGACGTGGGTATATGGACCACCGGTGTTCTTCGATCCCTTTTCGATTCGAGTATCAACCCCGACCGTGCTCAGGATCGATTCGATGATTTTGCTGCGTTTCTTCAGCTCGGACAAGGTGGTTTGAAGGAGATTTTCCTTTTCCGCTTCCTGCTCGGCCACCTGTTGCTGGAAATTTTCATACACGGAACGGGTATGATCAAGGTCCCGTTGAAGGGTAGTTGCCTTGATGCGCAAGGCGACATTCTGGTATGAAAATTTGATGCCCGCAATGCTGGCAGCGGTTAAGACCGCGATGACTACCAAAGAAATACAGGCGGCATGTCTCAGTTTGGTTTTGGAAATCGCAAAGGATCTGGTTTTCCCCCGTTCACTGGTGAAAACGATCATTAATTTATCGTGCATGTAATGCTCCATTCACTCGATAGACCTTCGGTGAGGTCTAAGTTGTGCTGGTTATACATCAGGTACTAATCGCAACAGAAGATCGAAATTGCTTGCGTTCAATACAAGGGATTGCCCCTTATATCCCCCATACCTTTTTTATACTAACAGGATCGTGCACTCAGGCCAACAAAAAAACGTTTGGTCACGATCCGTTACCTTTTTACTTAACTTCACGAATGATTCGCAACCTTACCTGGTCGATTCCTATCTCATCTCCGGGGTGCAGTTGCCGACCCCGGCGGGTTTCCACTTCCCCGTTGACCATGACCTCTCCGGCCTGGATCCGTGCCTTGGCCTCACTGCCGCTTTCCACAACGGCGGCTAGCTTGAGGAGCTGTCCGAGGCGGATGACCTCGGTGTGGATGGGAATCTCCATCATATTTCATTACCTCGGAAAAAACGTCAGGGGTAGTGATTCCTGACTGTATGAGTTGTTTATCGGCGAGCCGACTGAAATGCATAAATATTACAGCACACAGCGGCCACTGTCTGTTAAATAGCCAGTAATGTAAAAATTTGTTACGGCTGGAGGTGGCAGGTTGCAACCTCCAGCCGCGGGCGGTTTTGGTTATCACTTGCCCGGCAATACCCCAAGGGAGGAATTTGTATGCAGTTGTGGGAAACGCCGAGTGGCGACAAATGGGTGTGTGAAGAGTGCAAGGCGGAGATCGGCGGCCGGATCGCCGATGAGAATTGGCGGCTGGTCTTTGACCGGCTTGATCCCATGCTGCGCTGTGCGATCTGCGGGCATAGCGATATTGAAATCGAGGATTAAGGTCAAGCTATTTGTCGGGCGACTTTTTTTGCGTTATGGTGATACTGGTTAGGCCTTGTCCGCAGTGATCCGTGTTCCAGTTTTCCCTAAGGAGGCGCTTTGTGCGTGTGACGTCGTTTGTTGTGACCCTTCCGTTGATTTTCATGCTCGTTGCCTGTGGAACCAAGGCGGTGGACACCACCATTGCCGCCGGCGGTAAAAAGATGTCGGCGGAGGCGGTCAGCGCCCTGGTCGGCGGCAATACCCTGAAGATGAAGGAATACGATCTCGAGGCAACGGTGGAATGCTTTTTCGACGGCAAGCTCGCCGGCGTCAACAGTGAAAACACCAAGACCGCCGGGCGGTGGCAGGTTGACGAGCAGGGTAGGCTTTGCCTCCGTTTCAAGCGGTTGGGCGGTGTTGAGGATTTCTGCTACACGATTTATCAGGTTGGGGACGAATACCGTCAGTTTACCGATAACGGGGCGCAGGTCGGAACCTTTACGGTAGTGGAGGGCAATTCCCGCGATGCGGCCGGCGGCGCAATCTCCCGGCCGGTGAAACCCTCGACAGCGAGTACCTCTTCCGGCAGCCGTCCTGCGGCCGTGTCCCGCGAGGAACGTCTCCCGGTATACACTCATCTGCCGCCGCCGGAAATACACACCGAAACCGATATCCGTTTTTTCCATCTGGAGATGGCCCAGGACTGCCCTGGCTGCAATCTGGCCGGTGTTGATCTGGAGGGTGCGCGATTGCTCGACGCCAACCTGCCCGGCGCCGACCTTCGGCGGGCCCGCTTGCGGAACAGCAATCTCAGAAGCGCCAATCTGCGCGGGGCCAATCTCGAGGGCGCGGACTTGCGGGGAGCGAATCTGGCCGGGGCGAATCTGGCCGGGGCGAACCTTGCCGGGGCAGATCTGACAGATGCCAACCTGACGCGCGCTGACCTGAAAGGGGCAAATCTCGACAATGCCCGCGGCGCGAATCTCGCCAACGCCTTCCGTTAGGGCTTGCCGCCAGGCGGGGCGTTTCCCAGATAGCTGCGGCCGCCTCGGTAGCGCTGGGCAAAATATTCGTCTTCCAGCGAGGCGATGCGGATGGTTTTGCCGGTTTTGGGGGCGTGGATAAAGCGGGCATTCCCCATATAGATACCCACGTGATTTATCCGCGCGTCATCCATGGTGGCGAAAAAAATCAGATCGCCGGGCCGCAGTTCACCCTTTTGTACCGCTCGTCCCGTCTGATACTGTTGCCGCGAGTTGCGTGGCAGATTCAGGCCGTTCAGCCGGTAGACGGTCATCGCCAGACCGCTGCAGTCAAAACCGTCCTCGGATGATTCTCCGCCCCATTTGTACGGAATACCCAAAAACTGCTCGGCTGTTTCGATCAGGCTTTTCCGCAGGGCTACGTTGCCGTCGTGTTTGCGGCTGGCGACCGCATATTCCGTGGGCTTGACGATGTAAAACGATTTGATGACGCCAAGTTTCTGCAGGGCGATCGCTCGTTGCAGAGCCGCCTCCCTGGTGGTGAAGTCACCGAACCGCACCTTGAACAATCCGCTGGAATGTTTGAAGTAGTAGGCCTCAAGGCCTTGGCCTTGCAGGGATGTCATCAGGCGGACGGCATTATCCAGATTGGCGAAGGCGCCAACCTGAATGGTATAGCCGAGCAGGGGCAACGATGTTTCGTCCGTCTCCGTTTCCTGCAAGGGCGTTTCCTTGACCAGCACGGACGTTTCAATTTTCTGGCCCGCGCACCCTGCGAGGATCAGGCCGGTCAGCATCCAGGCGAGCAGTCGTCGCCAATCCTTTTGGTAATCACGCATCGTTCCCTCATCCTCCCTGTTCTAAGGGTGTTCCGCTTTCGCCATAGCTGGCTGCGGCCTTTTGCAATTCCGTCCTGACCGCGGCCACCAGGGATGCAGGTGCCAGCGCCTTGGCGCCGCTGCCCCACGACAACACCCATTGGCGCACGGTGTGCAGATTGGCGGCCGGAAACGTCAGGTCCACGCCGCCATCGGCGAGTTTGCTGATCTCCTGTTCCGGGTGCCACTGCCTCTCCAGCAGGTAGGGGGCATGATCCCGGTTGAAGCGAATGCGGACCAGCTGGTCGCGGCCCGAGCCGAAGAGCCCGAAGCGGCCGCCATGGAAGGGCGCGGGGCTAAAATCGGCAGGCACCGTAAAGGCATCGGCCAGCAGGGTTGCCGAACGGATGCGGGAGATCGCCAAGGTGCGTTGGGCAGCACGGAGATGGCAGTAGCCGATCAGGTACCATTCCCCATCGCAATGGACGATATGGTAAGGGTCGAAACG
Source organism: Desulfobulbaceae bacterium (assembly GCA_029865195.1). Classification (GTDB taxonomy): domain Bacteria; phylum Desulfobacterota; class Desulfobulbia; order Desulfobulbales; family UBA5123; genus UBA5123. Next base: position 1,431 of record JAOUHH010000132.1, on the reverse strand, counting down.
CCTTTCCGTGGGGGCATCTGCCCCGGGCCGCTCATGCAGGATATGCAGGGCGAGATGTTTCCGCAACCCTTCGGTGACCGTGCTCCAGATCGCCTGGTCGATGCTGGTTTGTGGTTCCGGGGCCACCGACAGGCTTTCGGCCAGCCAGTCCGGCTGGATAGTCACCGAGGCCGGCAGCGAGGCCTCGATCTTGTCGAAGACCGTTCGCAACCGGTGGTAAACGGGGCTGTTTTCATGCTGTGTCAGTGTCTTTTCGGCGATACAGATGGCAAAGAGGTCGCTTTCGGTCAGATCGATGGCCGGCAGTCGGTACTGTTCTTCCTGGTAATAATAGCCCCGCCGGGAGCTGTCATAGGCGATGGGCGCAGCCATTTGGTAGCGTAAGTAATCGATATCGCGGAGGATGCTCTTGCTGCTCACCTCATATTCGGCAGCCATGGAACTGCAGTTGGCGAGGATGCCGCACGCCATCCCTTCCCGAATCTTCTTGTCGATAAAGATCAGCCGCAAAAGTGCTGTCTTATCCTTGCCCATAAAAAATCCTCAAAAAAATCGCACCTGGGACATCATCTGTCTTAGGTGCAAGGGTAGGCTATTTGCAACGACAAAACAAGCATGGATTGCGAGTAACCCTAAGATGAGGAGATGCAAATGGCAAGCAGGGAATTGGGAATCATGGCGGGATTCATGGCGGTATCGAGGATTTTGGCAACCGTTGGCGACGCAGAAAGGCCAACCACCAAGCAGGGATGCGAGCTGGTGCTGCCGACGCACCGGCAACAGGCGCGGGCGCTGGAAAATTACCTCGCCATCCCCACCTTCATCCGGCAGGGGCGCTGTATCAAGCTGTAAAAAAGGCGGGGTGGCGCGGCGCAATCAGTCGTGGGAGTCCTGCGGCTCCGCGCCGCGCTGGAGCACCATCGTGGCCAGCAAAACGATGATGATCCCCGGCAGGGTCTGCATGGGGGGCAATTCCTGCCCCAGCAGCCAGTCAAGGCAGAGGACCAGGGCTGGATAGAAGTAGCTGTAGGCCATGACCCTGGTGGAGCCGATGCGGGGCGTGGCAAAGTGGGTCAGAAAGAAGGTGATGATGGTGCAGAAAACAGCCAGATAGGCAATGCCGCCCCAGACCGCGAGGGGGACCTGCCGCCACTCCACGGCCATCAGCCGGGGCGCCGACAGCAGCACCAGCCAGCCCACCCCGGTGACCAGTACCCAAAAGGTCATCACCGCCATGGGTTCCCGTTGGTAGAAGAGCTTGACCAGCGGGGTGTAAAGGGCCATGGCGAGGCACCCGGCGAGAAAGATCAGGTCGCCCCGGTTGAAGGCCAGGGCCAGCAACAGGTGCCAGTCGCCCCGGAAGATGATCCACAGCGCGCCAACCATGCCGAACAGCAAGGCCAGCAGTCGGGAGACCCCCAGCCTCTCCCG
>JAOUHH010000343.1 GCA_029865195.1 Desulfobulbaceae bacterium | reverse complement strand
AAAAGAAGAAACAGCTTCCGGCCCGCCTCGTCAAGCAGATGGTGGACCAGGCCCGCGAAGAGCATTTCGGGCAGGTGGTGACCATTGAGGATATCCGCGAGATCGTCGGCCGGGCGGCCACCATCGTCCGCATGCCCTGCGCCTGTCGCTGGGCGGCGACCAAAAAGGAAAACCGCTGCTGCTACAGCGTCAGCTACACCCCCGACACCTGGTACGACAATCTGGATATGAGCTATTTCGGCCTCGCCCACGACGAGGGGCTGGAAAGCGTTACCGCCGCGGAAGCGATCAGCCAGATGGAGCGCCTGGAGCAGGAACACAACGCCGTCCACACCATCTGGACCATGGTCACCCCCTTCATCGGCGCCATTTGCAATTGCAGCCCCAAGGATTGCCTGGGGCTGCGTACCCTGGCCATCGAGGTCGAGACCATGTTCCGAGGCGAGCAGGTGGCGCAGGTCGATTCCGCCATCTGCAACGGCTGCGGCAGTTGCGAGGACGCCTGTCAGTTCGGCGCGATCGGCGCGGCACAGGAGGCGGGGGCGTTCACGGCGGTGATCGATGCCGACAAATGTTTCGGCTGCGGCCTTTGCCGCAATGTCTGTCCCGCCGGGGCGCTGACCATGGCGGGTCGGCACCGGGCCGGGTGACGGCGGTTTTGCCGTTGGCGTCAACCGGGGCCGCCATCGCTTTTCGTTATATTTCTTAAAAAATATGTGCCATATAGGTAGTTCTACCGTTGGGGGGCGGCGCAATCTGTGCTAAATTATTGTAATGTTGCAGGTATTTTAAATGTTAGGGGGGTGTGGGGATACAATTTTGTAGCGAATCGAGAATCGATCGTCTAGACTCCTTTGTCCGCTCTCTTGGGTTTTGATCGTCGGCAGGTGTTGCCGTTTGGGAAGCGGTTGCTTCGGTAAAAAAAAACAGAATACGGAGGCGTTAATGAAAAAGATGGCGTTGTTTACGAGAACCGGGATCTTTTTTGCATGCATGTTTTTGCTGTTGCAGGGGCTGGCTTTGGCGGCCGGTGATTTTAAATTCATCACCACCGAGGAGTTGAAGAAGAAGATGGATGCCGGCGAGTCGTTACTGTTGGTCGACGCCTTGAGCCCCATCGAATTCAACGAGATGTCCATCAAGGGTTCGGTCAACATCCCCAGCAGCCGGGTCAAGGCAGGGCATCCGTTGCTGCCCGCCGACAAGGGCAGTCTGATCGTTTTCTACTGCAAGGGGCCCAAGTGCAACAAGAGCCGGATTGCGGCTGAAAACGCCCAGAAGCTTGGGTACACCAATATCCTCGTCTACAACGACGGCATTCCCGCATGGGCCAAGGCTGGTCTGCCCCTGGACCATGCAGTCGAGTATCCCAAGTTGAAAACGGTCCGGTTGGCCCCCAAGGAACTGCACGCCCAGCTCGGCTCGGTGGAGGTTTTGGATATCCGTGGCAAGCAGCATCTGGAACTCGGCAAGATCAAGGGTGCGATCAATATCAGCTTTGACGATCTGGACACCGAGTTTGCCAAACTGCCCAAGGGCAAGAAGATCGTTATTGTCGATCATGCCGGCAAGCAGGTGAACATCGCCGCCAAATTCCTCCACATGAAGGGCTATACCGATCCGGCGGTGCTGGACGGCGGGATTCTTGTCTGGCTGCGCGACGGGTTGCCGGTTGAGAAATAATCGATCGATGATCGATGCGTTTTGTTGATGCTCGGGCCGGTTTCTCGTAAACCGGCCCGAGCATATTGTCGTTTCCGGATACATGCATGCGGCGAATCATCAGCGATAGGGTTATGTCATGTCAGGGATACTGAACAGGTTCGGCAGTAAGGCGAAGCTTTATTTCTTTCTGATTGCGCTTGGCGTGATTGCCTCGGGGATCGTTCTTACCGCGGTGTATGCGGTGAATGAGATCGCCGGTCAGGTCAGGGAGGTGAAGCTTGAGATCTTTCCCCAGGCCAAGGTCGCCATCGAGATGCGTGGCAAGGTGGGTCAGATGATCGCCAAGCTGAACATGGCCAAGGCCGCGGCCAGTGACCGTGCGCTGGGGGAAGTGGCGCCCCTGCACGATGAGATCGTGGCCCTGCTCGGCAGTCTCAAGGATTTGGCCCTCACCGGGGAGGCCAAGACCGAGACGGAGAATCTGCACAAACTCTACGAGACCTCCTATCAGTCCGGCCGGCTGATGGTCGAGGCCAGCATCGAACAGGAGTTCGAGGCGGAAGCGGAGCGGGCGCGGATTTTTGACGATCACAACAAGAAGCTCTTTGCCGCGCTCGCCGCCATCGTCGACTCACGTTCCTCCAGGCATGCCACCGGCATGGATCAGGTGCAGATGCTCTCTCACCAGATGAAGCGGAACCTGTTGATCTCTTTT
>JAOUHH010000131.1 GCA_029865195.1 Desulfobulbaceae bacterium | reverse complement strand
CACTTGATCGAGGGGGTTTTCATGTCGGCCTGCAAGACCTTGTCCCACTTCTTGTCCCAGGTTAAAAGCTCGCCGGCGCGCTCGCCCCAGTAGCCTTCCGGATCGTCCATGGAGCGCTTGTAGGTCGCCTCGTATTCCGCCATGCTCTTGACGTATGCCTGCTCCTTGCCCTCGGCGGGCGGGGCAAAGAGTCGTTGTTCGTTCATCAGACTTTCTATCTTCTGTTCTTCACTCATTTTCTTGCCTTCTTGTGGATGATTTTAAATGGTTTTCCGGAAAGCAGCCCGCTGGCGTCAAGGGGATAATCGTGGTTGCAGCGCGCGTACTGTCAGTTGAAAAAGAAGCCGCAGACTGCCGGGGAGGGGAGTGGCAGTCTGCGGCGGTATGGCGGAAGTTACCGGGATCAGTGCTCGATTCCGGCTCCGGCCCCTCTCGGGAAACGGATGCTTTCCACCAGTTCCTGAACATCAGCCGGCGGCGGCGGGGTGAACTGGGAGACAAGCAGGGTCACGACGAAGTTGATGACCATGCCCACCGCGCCGATACCCTCGGCGCTGATCCCCATGAACCAGGCGGTGCCGCCCATGAACTTGATGTTGACGATGTAGAAGAAGGTGAAGCAGATACCGGCGATCATACCGCAGATCGCGCCTTCCTTGTTGGTCCGTTTGGAGAAGATGCCGAGGACGATGATCGGGAAGAACGACGAGGCGGCAAGGCCGAAGGCGAACGCCACCACCTGGGCCACGAATCCCGGCGGATGGATGCCGAAGTAGCCGGCGATGAAGACGGAGATGCCGATCATCACCCGGCCAACGGTCAGCCGCTGTTTCTCGGTCGCCTGCCGGTTGATGAGCCGATAGTAGAGATCATGGGAGATGGAGGAAGAGATGACAAGCAACAGGCCGGAGGCGGTGGAAAGCGCCGCGGCCAGACCACCGGCGGCGACCAGGGCGATAACCCAGGCCGGCAGGTTGGCAATCTCGGGGTTGGCGAGCACCATGATGTCGCGGTCGATGTAGATCTCGTTGCCGTTATCGGTGGGGGCATTGGTGATCATCCGCTGCCCAAGCGGGCCGGTTTCCCCGGAGAAATCAGGATTGCCGGCAAAGGCGTCGCCGGTTCGGTACTGAATGATGCCGTCGTTATTCTTGTCCATCCAGGCGATAAGGCCGGTTTTTTCCCAGTTTTTCACCCAGTTAGGTGCTTCGCTGTATGCCGTGTCGTTGATGGTGTTGATCATGTTGTAGCGGGCGAACGAGGCCACGGCCGGGGCGGTGGTGTAGAGGATGGCGATGAAAAGCAGGGCGTAACCGGCCGAGAGGCGGGCGCCGCGTACGTTGGGAACGGTGTAGAAGCGGACGATGACGTGGGGCAGGCCTGCCGTGCCGACCATCAGAGCCAGGGTGATGCAGAAAACGTCAAGCATGGTCTTGCTGCCCGGCCCAAAGGCTTGGGTGTAGGCGGAAAAACCCAGATCCTGGTTGAGGCCGTCGAGGGTTTCCAGGAGATACTTGCCGGTGTCGACGCCGTTGGCGATGGTGCCGCCGAAGCCGAGCTGCGGGATCGGGTTACCGGTGATCTGCATGGAGATGGCGATGGCAGGGATCAGATAGGCGAAGATCAGGACCATGTATTGGGCCACCTGGGTATAGGTGATGCCCTTCATGCCGCCGAGGGAGGAATAGAAAAAGACAATTGCCATGCCGATGAGAACGCCGGTGTTGACGTCAACCTCAAGGAAGCGGCTGAAAACGATGCCGACGCCGCGCATCTGGCCGGCGACATAGGTGAAGGAGACGAAGATGGCGCAGACCAGAGCGACGAAACGGGCCACGTCGGAGTAATAGCGGTCGCCGACGAAGTCGGGGACCGTGTATTTACCGAATTTGCGCAGGTAGGGGGCGAGGAGCAGGGCCAGGAGGACATAGCCGCCGGTCCAACCGAGCAGGTAGATGGAGCCGGTGTAGCCGAGAAAGGAGATGAGTCCGGCCATGGAGATGAAGGAGGCGGCGCTCATCCAGTCGGCGGCGGTGGCCATGCCGTTGGCCAAGGGCGAAACGCCGCCGCCGGCAACATAAAAGCCCTTGGTGGTTTTAACCCGGGAAACCCAGGCGATGCCGAGATAGATGGAGAAGGTGATCCCCACCATGATATAGGTCCATGTCAAAATTGACATAATGATAGCTCCTTACCGTTGAAAGTTAGGTAATTGATTGTTGTATGTGTACGGGATGTAGCACTACACGTAATGATGAAGAATGGTCGGCGTTACTCGTGTACGTCGAATTCCTTATCCATTTTTTGCATCAAGTGATAGTAGGCAAAGATGAGAGCGACAAAAACATAGATGGCGCCTTGCTGGGCAAACCAGAAACCGAGGGGGAAGCCGCCGATATTGATGGTGTTGAGCTGTTCGACGAACAGGATGCCGCAGCCATAGGAAACCACGGCCCAGATGGACAGCAGGATGACCATCAGTTTGAGGTTTTTCTTCCAGTACAGCGATAAATCTTTTTTCATTCACTCCCTCCTTATATTTTCTCTTAAAGAAAAGCCGTCAACAGCGGCGTTGTTCTCGCGTCTGCCCGTCCACCGCCCGATATGGCGGACGGCGGAAATGGCTGCGCGAAGTAACTAAAGGGATTAGAGCAATAACCTTGCCAATGATGTTGGCTTTTCGTGAAATCAATGTCAAGGCAATAAGTTACAAAATAATAGGACAGTAATAGTTTTCGGTTTACCATGTCACCCTGATGGGTCATGTATGACCCATCAGGGTGACATGGTGTAGTGTAACTCTCTGTGGATGCGAGTGTTTATAGGTTTGGGTCAGGTGTGAGACGTTTTGTGTCTATTTTATGTCGAACTGCTTGATCTTGCGGAACAGGGTCTTGCGGGAGATGCCCAGAAGGGCGGCAGCCTGACTTTTGTGCCAACGAGAGCCATTCAGGGCGGTGAGGATGCAGTTTTTTTCGAAATCCTCTACCGCTCGGCGCAGTTGCTGCGGGGTGTGTATTTCCTTGCCCTCCGGCTCAATCACGGCCTCGGGCCCGGCGGGGGTGAACTTGCGGCTGAAATCCAGCCTGTTCAGGGCCAGGTAGCGGCGCAGCACGTTCTGCAGTTCACGGACGTTGCCCGGCCAGTTGTAGTTTTGCAGGGCTCCGTAAACCTTGCCGGGAATACCGGATATCTTGTCGTGTGAACCGTACCGGCGCAGGAAATGGTCGATCAGGAGCGGCAGGTCTTCCTTGCGGTCGCGCAGGGGGGGGAGATTGATGGGGATGATGTGAATACGGTAGTAGAAATCCTCCCGGACCAGCCCCTTGTCGATCAACTCCTCCAGATCCCGGTTGGTGGCGGCGATGATTCGGATATTGGGGGTTTTCGTTTGACTGCTGCCCAGCGGCGAGTAGCCGCCGCCGTCGATGGCGCGGAGCAGCTTCACCTGCATGTTGAGGCTGACGTCGCCGACCTCGTCGAGAAACAGGGTGCCGCCGTCGGCCCGATCGAGAAAGCCCGGTTTGTCGGCGTGGGCGCCGGTGAAGGCCCCTTTCCGGTAGCCGAAGAATTCGCTTTCCAGCAGGGTTTCCGGGATGGCGCCGCAGTTGACCAGCACGAAGTCCCGATCCCGGCGATCGCTCATCTGATGGATGGCGCGAGCCACCAGTTCCTTGCCGGTGCCGGATTCGCCGTAGACGATGACGTTGGAGTCGGAAGAGGCGGCGTTGGCCACCAGTTCGTACACCTCCTGCATCGCATCGCTTTTGCCGATGATGTCACCGAAGCGGTACCGTTCCGTCATCGCCGATTTCAGGGTGATGTTTTCCTGCCGCAGTTTATCCGACTCTTCCTTCAAAAAGGTTTCCAGCTGTTTTTGGCGGGTGAAGTCCTGCAAGGTCTCCACGGCACCGATCATCTTGCCGAGGTTATCGACGATGGGGGCGGCGAGGAAGTAGATGTAGCGCGATTGCCCGCCCAGCGACGGGAAATAGCTTGAGGCTTCCCAGGCGTTGGGGACGATGCTCGAGCGTTGCCCGTTCTTGCTTTCGTAGTAGCGGATGAACTGCTCGAAATCGTTATCGACGATCAGGTCGGCCACCACCGGCCGTTTGTGGGAATAAAAGGCCTCCCACTGGCGGTCGGTGCCGATCATTTCCGCGGCCGAAAAACCGGTGAGCAGCTCGCAGGCCTTGTTCCAGACCGTGATCTTGTGATCCATGTTGATGGCGAACTGGGCGATGGGGCTGCATTCAAGCAGGTGCAACATGGCACATCTCCGAAGATATTGCGTGCGGGTGAGGGGGTTAGAAAATGTTCCGCCAGGATTGCCCGGCGTGATAAAAATCCTTCAGGGTGGTCAGACCGTATTGCTGCAGATGCTTGACCAGGAAGATGAACAGATACGCGGTCTGCACCGCGTCCTGCAGGGCATCGTGACGGGCGAAGCGCGGCAGTTGGTAGCGGCGGCTGAGGCTGTCCAGATCATACAGCATATGGGCATAGCGGTCGTAGTAGTGTTGCCAGCATTTCTCGGTATAGGTTTGCGCCAGTTGCAGGGTGTCGAGACAGGGGTTGGTCATCTGCCCGTCAAAGAGCTGGCCGGCGGCCCGGTTGATGAAGCCGATGTCGATGCCCACGGAATGGCCCACCAGCAGCGACTGCCCGCAATAGTCTACAAAATTAGGGAGAACATTGGCAAGGGAGGGCGCGTTTTCCAGTTGCTGCGGGGTGATGCGATGAATAAAAGTCTGCGCGTTGACTGCCGATCTGTGGGGGGCGGTGTAGCTGTTGAAGATGTCGCCGGCGACGATCTGCAGGTTGCGGATGCGGACCGCGCCGATGGCGAGGATTTCGTCGTTGCGCAGGTCGAGGCCGGTAAGTTCGGTGTCGAAGACCACGAATTCGAATTCGTTGATCGGGGTGTCGTGGGCGACCCGGAGAAAGGCATCCCGGTTGCGGATGAAGACCGGGTGGCGCGGATTGGGTTTGCTCCGGAAGCGGGAGAGGAATGACATGATCATCTCGTGGCAAAGAACGGCGGTAATCGTTAACCCTGCTCCATGTGAAATTCCTGGCGGAGAAAGGATTGCATCTTGCCGACAACGGTGAACGCTTCTTTCAGGGTCTGTTTTTCAAGGTCGGTGAGGGTGCCGGGGTCGATAAAGTTGTCAGGTGTTTCGCCGTTCTCCAGCATCTGTAGTTGATGGATGAGGCGCAGGTGCATGAGAAATTCGTAAGCGGCGGTGGTTTCCTTGTGCAGTTCGTTGGGGATGTGGTGCGCCTCGGCCAGGAGGCGCAACCGGTCGATGGTGTTGGTCGCCTTGATCCCGTGTTTCAAAGCCAGAACCCTGGCGAAATCGACAAAGGGGACCAGTCCGCGCTTCTTGAAATCGAGCTGATTCTTGTGCTCGCCGTCCTTTTCGACGATGAAGTTGCGGAAAAAGGAGATCGGCGGCCGGGATTCAAGGCAGTCCTTGGCCAGATGGAAAAGAAAGATGTTCTTTTGCCGGGCCGAGCGGGCCAGATGGTCGCGGAGGGTTTCCACCAGTTCCTGATCGCCGAACCCACCCCGGAAATCAAAGAAGATGGTGGCGTTGCGAATCTCCTGGGGGTCCGGTGAGTCGGTCCAGCTGTCGAAGCAGGCTTGCCAACTGCGGGCCGGCTGCCGCCAGCGCGGGTTTGAGGCCATGATATCGCCGGGACAGAGTGGGAAACCGCAGGCAGCCAGATGTTCGATGGCGGCCTTGCCCAGAGTCGCAAAGTAGCTTGCCGCCGCCGTGGCCTCGCTTTCCGTAACCGGGTCCCGGTAGATGATGGCGTTGTCCTGATCGGTGATAAAGGTCTGTTCCTTGCGGCCTTCGCTGCCCATGTACATCCAACAGAAGGGGACCGGGGGCGGGCCGAGCTCGGCGATGAGAATGGTGAGCAGCTTTTCCACCAGATGATCGTTGAGGAGGGTGATCATCCGGGCGATGTTGTCCGCCTTGGCGCCTTCCTCGACCAGGTTGCGAATGATGCCGGGAACCTTGGGCGCCAGCTCGTAGAGATCCGCGATGGTTTGCCGGGAGACGATCTCCTTGAACAGGGCAAGGGGTGCGGTTCCTTGCAGCACCATGATGTCGTGGGTGGTGATGACGCCGGCGATGGTCTCCTGATCCACCACCGCCAGATGATGGATGTGGTCGGTCATCATCTTCAACAGGGCGTCAAAGCAGACATGGTGGGAGGGGATGGTCTGGACCGGAGAGGTCATGATCTCACGCACCGGCGTGGCGTAGTCCAGGCCCCTGGCGACCAGCTTGTTGCGGAGGTCCTTGTCGGTGATGATGCCGATGACCCGGCTGTTGTCGTCATGAACGAGCAGGGAGCCGATATGGGCGGCATGCATGGCGATGGCCGCCTGCTGGGCGGAGGCCGAGGCGGCGATCATCTGCGCCGGCCCCTTGAGGATATCGCCCACCGGAACGCTGACCAGTCGCAAGGCGCTTTCGGTCCGGGGGGTAACCTTGCGTTGGCGCAGTTCGGCATAGGCGTAGTTGACCAGCTTTTGGGTCATGTTGCGCAGGTAGTAGTTGGTCACCGCCGGGTTGGTCTGCACCAGGTGCAGGAACGCCTCCTTGGGGAAGAGGAAGCAGAAGGTGTCCTCGACGGTTTCAACGTTCAGGTTGGCGCGTTCGGTTTCCTGGATAAGGGGCACGGCACCGAAATATTCGCCTTCGCCGCGAAAATCCTTGAGGGTTGTATCGCCCGCTTCATTCTTGAAAAAGATGCGCACGCCGCCCTGCTGAATCAGATAAAAATGGCGGACCGTGGTGACGTCCTGTTCGAAGATGAGGGTGTCTTTGGGAAAAAAATCGATCAGGCACTGTTTGGCCAGATCCTGCAGGGAGGAGGGGGCGAGCGTGTTAAAAGGCAGGGTTTTCAGGAGAAACTCGGTGACCTGTTCCAGCGGGACGCTATGGGGGTTGCCGACGTGGGAGGTCATGGGGAGGCCTCTTCGGGCGGCACCAGCGCCTCCTTCGGGAACATCTTCAGGTACAGAAAGGCGGAGACGGCACCGATCACCACGAGAAGAAGGGCTTCAAGCAGGTAATGGTTTTCTGGTTGCAGCAGCGAGAGCAGGGAGAGGACAAAGAGAAATTGATAGCCGAGGCGGTGAAAGCGCAGGACCTCCCGCAACACATAGATGTTGACGATGGGAACCACCAGCGAAAGGAGCATGGTGATGCCCATCATTCCGAAGGAGAAGATGGCGAGCAGTTTCTTGGCGGTTATGAAGGTGAATAAGAGAACGAGCAGCAGGTTGAGCAACTGGTGTTTCTTGCGGTCGCCGGGAAGGGCGCTGTTGTTGATGAAAAAGAGAAGTTTGCGGGCAGGGGCGCTGTGCTGCAACCGCTGGAAAACCTGTTGGCGGGTCAGCCCCTGCAGCAGCAGTTCTTCCACATTTTTTTCCGTTTCGTCGGCCATGTGTATTCCTGAGGCGGTTGTCGCCGCATTTTTTTGGGCGCCAGGGCTTGGCGTCGGTTGCCGGCGGGTGGGCCGCGGTTACAATCCTCTGCTATGGTTAGCCGGAAACGGTGCTGGTGCCAACAAAAAAAGGCTGCAATCGAAGCGATTGCAGCCTTTTTGATCATATTTGGTGCCGAAGGCGAGAATCGAACTCGCACGGGCGTAGCCCGCTACCCCCTCAAGATAGTGTGTCTACCAGTTCCACCACTTCGGCGTGTTGCTATTTTTACTGTTTACTCTGACTTCGGTTTGGC
>JAOUHH010000342.1 GCA_029865195.1 Desulfobulbaceae bacterium | reverse complement strand
CGAAGCGCAGACCGTTCAACCGCCGCAGATCCTTGGCGCGAACGCCGAGCCATTCGGCATAGTGGCCCAGGGTTTCGCCGGCCTCCACCCGGATCGTCCCCAGCCTGTTCTTGCCCTTGCCGGTAATCTTTTCAACCTTCAGGTGGCCGTAGACCACCCCGGGGATGACCTGCTCAGGCGGCACGGCCACCACCCCCTCGGCACCTGCAGGCGCCGCTTCGAGCTTCTGGAGGGAAGACGCCGGCCCCTGCGGTTGAACAGCGGCCAGCCGCACTTCCGTCTTTTTGGGCATCGGTGTCGGCTTGGCGATTTTGGGCGGGGTGGGGGCGGTCGGTTTGGCCACGGTCACCGGAGCGGGAGGTGATTTCTGCTCCTCGTTCATTGCGGTCAGGATGCGCGACGACGCCTCCTCCGGTTTGGTCTTGGCCGTAACCGTCTTGGAGGTTGGCGCCAGTGTTTCGCCCTGATCCGGGATGCGCAGGTTCTGGCCCACATAGACGGTGGTATGGTTGTTCAACTGGTTGGCCTGGGCCAATTCCTGGAGGGAGATGCCGTGTCTTCTGGCGATAAGCCCGGCGGTGTCGCCATTGCGGACCTCGTAGAATCGGCTTGGTTTCTGTTTATCCTGATAGAGGTCGCGTGGCATGTTTTTGGCCAGCGTGGCCATCCGGTCGCCACGGGACGGCAGGCGGAGCAGATAGCCGGGCGGCACGAATTTCTGGCCGTTGAAGAGGGGTTGCCGCAGGGCCGGATTCATTTCGGCGATGGTGTCAAGGTCGATCCGGAAATGGTCGGCAAGCTCGGGCAGCGAGGCATAATTTTCCATCTTGACTTCGTAAAAGGGCTGCGGCCGGTCGAGGCGAAGCTCGCCGAAGTAACGGCGGTAGTTTTTCGCCACCTGGCGGGCGGCGAGGAATTCCGAATAAAAATTGCGGGAGGCGAAACCGAAGAGAGGGCTCTCGTAGTGCGCGAAGATCTCTGGGTAACTGCCGTGCTTTTCCTTCGCCCGGGCCATGCCGTTGGCGCCATGGTTGTATGCGGTGAGTGCCAGGGGCCAGTTGCCGAGTCGTCGGTAATTTTCCTTCAGGTAAGTGGCGGCGGCCTCGGTGGCGCGGTACGGGTCGCGGCGTTCATCAATGGTGTAGTCGATCAGCATGAACCGCTTGCCGGTGGAGCGGGTAAACTGCCAGATGCCGGCGGCGCCGAATTTGCTGTACGCCTTGACATTGAACGATGATTCGACGTGGGCCAGATAGGCGAGATCCTCCGGCAGCCCCTGGTTGCGGAAGGTCTGCTGGATGGATTCAAGATAGGCGCCGGACCGGATCAGTCCTTCGCGGAAGCGGTCTTTCTGGCCTTGTTGCATGCGGAGGTTGTCGGTGGCGGCCTGGAAATCATGCGGTTCTGCATGGTTACCAAACAGGTTGCGGACACGTTTTTCTTCGGCGGTCGCGGGTGGGGTCCCCGTTGCCAGCCGCGTCAGTATGGCCTGGTATTTTTGTTGGGCCTGCTTGCTGCGCTCCCGGTTGATCTTCATGGCGTCGGGTTCGCCTTCACCGAGCAGATCGATCACCTCGTAGACGATGCCGAGGTTTTTGCTGTCGTGGATGACGCCCTGGGTTAGCGCGTAACGGCTGTAGATATCCTCCCAGAAGGCGATGTTCGGTTTCAGGCAATCGTATGCGGGGAAAAGCTCGTCGGCGGTGGCCGTTGTCGGCAGATGGCAAAACAGGGCGGAGAGCAGTAACCCGGCCCAGGCAAAGGAGGTGAAGCGGTGCAACCGTGTGGTGTTCATGGTGTGTCTGTCTCTGTTGGGATCACTGCCGGAGTCTGGCCGAGGGGGGGCATGGACGTCCGTCAGCCGGAAGCGGTGAAGATGGCGCCGCCGGTTGATGTTTAAATGTAAAAATTAACGCTGCCCCTCAGTAATAACCAACATCAATCCGGGGCAAAAGTCAAGAAAGTGCTGCTGTGCGTTGCAAGGAGTTTGGCCGTTCCCGTATTTAAAATCCCTGCCCGGGTCGTCGCCAGGGTGGGCGGCCGCGTTTTTTGAAGATGGGGTTGTTTCAATCTGCTGGGGATCTTAGTGTGGTGAATGTTAATTGTCTGTTTTCGTGTGCATTATTCGCAGGTGTATGGGTTGGGGGCGGTGTGAATACTTGCACCCCGGCGCGCAAAGCACTTGCTTGTGCGGTGGGGGGCAACTTAGAATCATTTGCAAAAATTAGGTTTATCCGGAGTAGGAGGGCGAATGAAGGGCAAAACAGAGAAAATGCATTATCGATGCCTGCTCATGCTGCTGGGTGCGGCGGTATTACTGGCATCCACAGGCTGTAATGCCGTCTTTTCATCACAGGCCGCCCCCGACCTCGGAATCAAGCGGCAAACCTTTGCCG
>JAOUHH010000340.1 GCA_029865195.1 Desulfobulbaceae bacterium | reverse complement strand
GGCGGCCCGCACAGCACCACCATGGTCTTGGCCGGATCAAGCTGCAGCCCGCCGATGGGGGCGGTGACCATCCCCACCTCGCCGTCCCACGGCAGATGCTCGGTCCCGTCGACCAGCTCGATCACCCGGACATTCTCCCGCTGCCGCCAATGACCAATCTCATCGCGAAACGGGTCTCGGCCGGGCTGCGGGCGCCGGTGATGAGGGTGATGTGCCCGAAGCGCTGGTGCTCGGCGATCATCGGCGTCAATAACGAACGCAGCGGCACCAGCCCGAGGCCGCCGGCGACGATCAGCACATCCCGGCCGTAAAACTCCTCCAGCGCAAAACCGGAGCCGAACGGCCCCCGGATGCCGACGGTATCGCCCACCGCCAGGCCATGGATGACCGAGGTGATATTGCCGGCCTTGCGGATCACCATCTCAAGGATGTTGTCCTCGCGCGGCCCGCAGGTAATGGAGATGGCGCACTCACCCATCCCCGGCACCGTCACCATCACAAACTGGCCGGGCCGATGGCCGAGGGGCTCCGCCAACTCCACGCGGAAAAATTTCTCGCGGGCGGTACACGCCTCGACGGCGACAATCCGCCCGGTCTGGGGGAGATAGAGCCTGGGATCAACAATGGCAATCTCGCTCATGCCGCACCTCCGGTCTCGGCAACGATCTCGTTCACCATGGTCAGGATATCGATGTCGGCGGTGCACTGGCGGCCGCAGCGGCCGCAGCCGACACAGAACGGACCCGAGCCGAACCGCTCGGGCAGGTACTCGAATTTGCGTTTCAGCCGGTGCCGTTGCCGCTCGCCCACCTCGGGGCGGAAGTTATGCCCCCCCGCCACCTCGGCAAAAGCGGGAATCATGCAGGCATCCCAGGTCCGGCTCCGCCGCCCGCTCATCCCGTCCAGGGCGAGATCGTCCTTCATCTCGAAGCAGTAGCAGGTGGGGCAGACCAGATTGCAGGTGCCGCAGGAAAAACAGCGGCTGCCGTGGTGGGCATAGAGCGGTGAGCGATACCCCTCCCGGAGAATCCCGGGGAGGTTACCGGGCTCCGTGGCAAGCTTACGGCCGAAAACCTGCGGCCGCTGCCCTTCGGCCGCTTCCCGTTTGCCGGCCGCGTCGTCACAGGTGGCAAAACCCGCCGACGCAACCAGCGCCGCGCCCCGCTCGGTAAGGACCTCGACCAGCATCCCCGCGGCCGCCGGGGTGAGAAAAATATCCGCACCCTGCCGGCAATGGAGAGCCCCCACCGCCGCGCAAAAGCAGCGCTCGTCGCAAGGTGAAAGGCAGTTGACGCCGATCACGGTGGTTACGGCCCGGCGGGCAAGATAGAGGGGATCGGCAGGGGCGTCAATCATCACCGCGTCGAGATGGGCGATCGCCTGCAGATCGCAGGGCCGCACCCCGGCAAGGATCATCGGCTGCGGCGGCTGGGCGGCGGCATAACAACAGTTGCCGTCGGCATCGCGTTCATAGGTGAAGATGGTCTCGTCGGCCGGCAACAGATGCCGCGCGGGCGGCGCCACCGTCGGCAGATAGCGGTCGAAACGGACCGGCGTGGTTGCAAGCAGCGGGGCGAAGGCGAAATTCTTTCCCCCGACCGGACAAGGCAGCAACACTTCCCCCTCGCCGGCCAGTCGCTGCAACCAGCCGGCAACCTGGTCGTGGTTGGCCAAATAATCGTTCACAATCTCGTCTCTCCTGGATTTGCGGTCTGATATGACTAGCGTTGGAAGGCAACCGAGACCTTAGTGTGGAAAAAATGGATTGATGATGTCAAGCGCAATCGTTCTATCATTCTTTGCAAACAGGAATCAATATTTTTCAATAACACCATGCCGATCCCCAAAGGCACCGCCTCCCGGCCTTCAACACGGGCGACATGCCGGTCGTGACTTCAGACAACAGCCAGCCCGGTCAGCATGCCATGGCCTACGCGGCCGCCCAATGGCGGCCGACCTGGAGCAGCCGCCACAATCCTGTTTTCATCCTTCTCTAATTATGTTAGAAGTAGGGGTTTTACAGGGCCTCCTCACGGATGCCATCCATGCGCCGCCAGACGAGCGGCGCCACCCCTTTCAGGTATCGGCGGGCACGGCGGCAACCGCGGGCCACGCCACCAGACGTGACATGAAAAATATTCGTAACTTCAGCATCATCGCCCATATCGACCACGGCAAGTCCACGTTGGCTGACCGCCTTATCCAGCACTGCAAGATGGTCACCGACCGCGAGTTCCGCGACCAGATCCTCGACAGCATGGATATCGAGCGGGAACGCGGCATCACCATCAAGAGCCAGACCATCTGCCTGCCCTACACGGCCAAAGACGGCAACAACTATATCCTCAACCTGGTCGACACCCCGGGCCACGTCGATTTCAGCTACGAGGTATCGCGGGCG
>JAOUHH010000341.1 GCA_029865195.1 Desulfobulbaceae bacterium | reverse complement strand
GCAAACGCCACGGCGGTGATGGTGTGATGGTTCCAGCCCGAGCGGAACTTGACCGTTACCGGCACCGTCGCGTTGGCGACCACCTTGCGGATGATCTGTTCGGCGAGCTTCGGGTCCCGCATCAGGGCGCAGCCCGCGCCACGCTTGATCACCTTCTTCACCGGGCAGCCCATGTTGATGTCGATGCAGTCGACCGCCACCGTTTCGCAGAGGATCTTTGCCGCCTCGCCCATGATCTCCGGCTCGGCACCGAAGAGCTGCATGTTCACCGGCCGCTCCTCGGCCACCGTCTGCAGGAGGTCGAAGGTGTTCTGCTGGCGATAGACCAGGCCGTGGCTGCTGATCATCTCCGAATAGCAGAGGGCGGCGCCGTACTCCCGGCAGAGGAGGCGGAAGGCGAGGTCGGTGTACCCGGCCAGCGGCGCGAGGATAAAGGGCTTGTCGAGGGTAAGGGAATCTAGCTGCATGGATGAGTTCAAAAGCCGACGCCTGCCGGGTAGGAACCCAAGGCAGGCGTCGGTGTTGTCCGATGGTGACGGAATGGTTTAGAGGACGGCTTCCACCGCTTTGACCACGTTTTCGGTGGTGAAGCCGAAGAGCTTGAAGAGTTCGCCGGCCGGGGCGGATTCGCCGAACCGGTCGAGGCCGACCACCTTGCCCTGCAGGCCGACATACTTGTACCAGCCGTCGCTGACCCCGGCCTCCACCGCCACGCGGGCGGTGACCGCCGCGGGCAGGACGGACTCGCGGTAGGCGGCGTCCTGGGCGTCGAAGAGGTTGGTGCAGGGCATGGAGACCACCCGGATCTTTTTGCCCTTGTCGGCAAGCACCTTGGCGGCGTTCATCGCCAGCTCCACCTCGGAGCCGGTGGCGATGATGATCGCGTCCGGCTTGGCGCAGCCGCAGTCGGCAAGGATGTAGCCGCCGCGCCGGATGTTGGCGAGCTGCTCCTCGCTGCGCGCCATGTGCGGCAGGTTCTGGCGGGAGAAGGCGAGGCAGCTCGGGCCGTCCTGTTTCTCCACCGCGCTCTTCCAGGCCACCGCAGACTCCACGGCATCGCAGGGCCGCCAGATGTTGGCGTTGGGGATCATCCGCAGGGTGGCGATCTGCTCCACCGGCTGATGGGTGGGGCCGTCCTCGCCGAGACCGATGGAATCGTGGGTGAGGACCTGGATGGTGTGCGCCTTCATCAGCGCCGACATCCGGATGGCGTTTCTGGCATACTCCGAGAAGATCAGGAAGGTGGCGCCGTAGGGGATGAAGCCGCCGTGCAGGGCGATGCCGTTCATGATCGCGGCCATGCCGAACTCGCGGACCCCGTAGAAGATGTAGTTGCCGTCGGCGTCGTTCTGGATGCCGCGGCTGCCGGACCAGAGGGTGAGGTTGGAGCCGGCGAGATCGGCGGAGCCGCCCATGAACTCGGGCAGCAGGGGGCCGTAGCCGTTCAGGCAGTTCTGGGAGGCCTTGCGGGTGGCGATCTTTTCGGCCTTGGCGTTGACCTCGGCGATATAGGTAGCGGCCTTGGCGGCCCAGTCGGCGGGAAGCTTGCCTGCCAGCCTGCGCTCAAGCTCGGCGGCAAGCGCCGGGTGCGCGGCCTTGTAGGCGGCCATCTTGGCGTTCCAGGCGGCTTCCCGCTCGGCGCCTTTGGCCTTGGCGTTCCAGCAGTTGTAGATGTTCTCGGGTACGTCGAAGGGGCCGTGCGGCCAGCCAAGCCGCTCGCGGGTGAGCTTGATCTCATCCTCGCCCAGCGGCGCGCCGTGGCAGTCTTCCTTGCCTTGCTTGTTGGGCGAACCGTAGCCGATGATGGTCTTGCAGCAGATCAGGCTCGGCTTGTCGGTGACCTTGCGCGCCTCCTCGGCGGCCTTCTTGACCGCGTCGGGGTTGTGGCCGTCGACGTTCTCCACCACGTGCCAGCCATAGGCGCGGAAGCGGGCCGGGGTGTCGTCGGTGAACCAGCCCTCCACCTCGCCGTCGATGGAGATGCCGTTGTCGTCGTAGAAGGCGATCAGCTTGCCCAGCTTGAGGGTGCCGGCCAGCGAGCAGGCCTCGTGGGAGATGCCTTCCATCATGCAGCCGTCGCCCATGAAGACATAGGTGTGGTGGTCGATAACCTGATGGCCGTCGCGGTTGAACTGGCCGGCCAGGGTCTTTTCGGCGATGGCCATGCCCACCGCGTTGGCGATGCCCTGTCCCAGGGGGCCGGTGGTGGTTTCAACGCCGGGGGTGTAGCCGTATTCGGGGTGGCCGGGGGTCTTGGCGTGCAGTTGCCGGAAGTTCTTGATCTCCTCGATGGGCAGATCGTAGCCGGTAAGGTGGAGGAGCGAGTAGATCAGCATCGAGCCGTGGCCGTTACTGAGCACGAAGCGGTCGCGGTTGGGCCATTTCGGGTTGGCCGGGTTGT
>JAOUHH010000130.1 GCA_029865195.1 Desulfobulbaceae bacterium | reverse complement strand
TGTTGATGACAAGATCCATGCCCGCTCCACCGGTCCTTACTCGCTGGTTACCCAGCAGCCGTTGGGCGGCAAGGCTCAGTTCGGCGGTCAGCGTCTCGGTGAGATGGAGGTGTGGGCGATGGAGGCTTATGGTGCCGCCTACACCCTGCAGGAGTTCTTGACCGTTAAGTCCGACGATGTCGCCGGGCGGACCAAGATGTACGAGAAGATCGTCAAGGGCAACAACTTCCTGGAAGCAGGATTGCCCGAGTCGTTCCATGTTCTTGTCAAGGAGTTGCAGGGTCTCTGCCTCGACATGGAGTTGATGGACGAATAAGCTGCCGCTGCAGGCCGTCGTCTGGTTCGTAACTGTTTTATTGAATTTTTGCTTTGAAAGGGTGCCGCTGTGGATGAACTTTTTAACTTATTTGGTAAAGCGAAAACCCCGGTCAATTTTAAGTCTGTTCGTATCTCCCTTGCCTCGCCGGAGAAGATCCTTGACTGGTCGCACGGAGAGGTAAAGAAGCCGGAGACGATCAACTACCGGACCTTCAAGCCCGAACGGGAGGGGTTGTTTTGCGCCAAGATCTTCGGACCGGTGAAGGATTACGAGTGTAACTGCGGCAAGTACAAGCGCATGAAGCACCGTGGCGTCGTCTGCGAGAAGTGCGGCGTCGAGGTCATCCAGTCCAAGGTGCGGCGCGAGCGGCTTGGCCATATCAAGCTGGCGGCGCCCGTCGCCCATATCTGGTTCTTGAAGAGCCTGCCCAGCAAGATCGGCAACATGCTCGACACCACCCTGAAAGAGCTGGAGAAGATCCTCTATTTTGAGGCTTACGTGGTGGTCGCCTCCGACGAACCGTCCATCCCCGTCGGTACCCTGCTGAATGAAGAACGCTGGGGTCAGATCCGCGAGGAATTCCCCGGCAAGGTGACGGTCGGCATCGGTGCCGCCGCCATCAAGGAGATGCTCGCCAACCTGGATCTCGAGGCGTTGTCGGTGGTTCTGCGCGAAGAGATGCGCAGCACAGGCTCCGAGGCCAAGCGCAAGAAGCTGGCCAAGCGGTTGAACGTGGTCGAGGCCTTCCGTGATTCCGGCAACAAGCCGGAGTGGATGATCCTCGACATCATCCCGGTGTTGCCGCCTGACCTGCGTCCGTTGGTACCCCTTGAGGGCGGCCGGTTCGCCACCTCCGACCTCAACGATCTCTACCGCCGTGTGATCAACCGCAACAACCGCCTGAAGCGGCTGCTTGAGCTTGATGCCCCGGAAATCATTATCCGCAACGAGAAGCGGATGCTGCAGGAGGCGGTTGACGTTCTTTTCGACAACGGCCGTCGCGGCAAGGTGATCACCGGACCCAACAAGCGGCCGCTGAAATCCCTTTCCGATATGCTCAAGGGCAAGCAGGGTCGTTTCCGGCAGAACCTGCTCGGTAAGCGCGTCGATTACTCCGGCCGTACGGTTATCGTTGTCGGCCCCCATCTGCGCCTGCATCAGTGCGGTCTGCCCAAGAAGATGGCCCTCGAACTCTTTAAGCCCTTCATCTATAACAAGCTGGAGGGGCTTGGCTACGTGACCACCATCAAGAGCGCCCGCAAGATGGTCGAGAAGGGGACCAAGGAGGTTTGGGACGTACTCGAGGACGTGGTCCGCGAGCACCCGATCATCCTCAACCGTGCTCCCACCCTCCATCGTCTGGGCATGCAGGCCTTTGAGCCGCTGCTCATCGAGGGCAAGGCGATCCAGTTGCATCCGCTGGTCTGTGCCGCCTTCAACGCCGACTTCGACGGCGACCAGATGGCGGTGCACGTGCCGCTGACCGTCGAGGCGCAGATCGAGGCGCGGGTCTTGATGATGTCCACCAACAACATCCTCTCCCCGGCCCACGGCGAGCCGATCATTATCCCTTCGCAGGATATCGTGCTCGGTCTCTACTACATCACCCGCGAGCGATTAATGGCCAAGGGCGAGGGCAAGATCTTCGCCTCCGCCGCCGAGGCCTTGATCGCCCTTGACGCCGGCGAGGTGCACCTGCAGGCCAAGATCAAGGTCCGGATCGACGATGCCCTGATCGACACCACCGTCGGTCGGGTGCTGGTCGGCGAGTTGTTGCCGGCAACCGTACCGTTCCACGTGGTCAACAAGGTGCTGAGCAAGAAGGAACTGGCCAAGCTCATCGACTATGCCTACCGTCATGCCGGGACCAAGGATACCGTCATCCTGGCCGACCGTCTGAAGGACCTCGGTTACGAGTACGCCACCCGCGGCGGCGTTTCCATCTGCATCAACGACATGATGATCCCGGTCAAGAAGGACGACATCCTCGCCAAGTCGGAGGGGGATGTCCTCGAGGTTGAGCAGCAGTATGCCGATGGTCTGATCACCGCCGGTGAGAAATACAACAAGGTTGTCGATATCTGGTCCCGCGCCACCGACGAGGTGACCCAGGAGATGATGAAGGAGATGAGTGTTCAGTATCTTCGCGATAAGAACAACAAGTTCATCGAGACCCCGAGTTTCAACTCGATCTTCATCATGGCCGATTCCGGCGCGCGCGGCAGCAAGGACCAGATCCGTCAGCTGGCCGGTATGCGCGGCTTGATGGCCAAGCCTTCCGGCGCGATCATCGAGTCGCCGATCAAGGCGAACTTCCGCGAGGGGTTGAGCGTACTTGAGTACTTCATCTCCACCCACGGCGCCCGCAAGGGTCTTGCCGACACGGCGCTTAAAACCGCAAACTCCGGTTATCTGACCCGGCGTCTGGTGGATGTCGCCCAGGACTCGACGATCATCGAATATGATTGCCAGACCCTTGACGGCATCATGGCCGAATCGCTGCTTGAAGGTGGTGAGATCATCCAGCCGGTGGGCGACCGCATCCTGGGCCGGGTGGCCCTGGAGGATGTGATTGACCCGTTCACCGGCGCGGTGCTGGTGAAGGCCGACGAGCAGATCACCGAGGATAAGGTGAAGGCCATCGACGAGGCCGGCATCGACCGGGTGATGATCCGTTCGGTTCTGACCTGTCGTGCGCGGCGCGGGGTCTGCGCCATGTGTTACGGCCGTGACCTCGGCCGCGGCCACATGGTGAATCAGGGCGAGGCGGTGGGTATCATCGCCGCACAGTCCATCGGCGAGCCCGGTACCCAGTTGACCATGCGGACCTTCCATATCGGCGGTACCGCGAGCCGGAGCGCCGTACAGGCCGAGGTTCGCAGCCGTCACGGCGGTACGGTAAAGTATCATGGCGTGCATGCGGTTACCAATGTGAAAGGCAACCAGGTCGCCATGAACCGGAACGGCGAGATTGTCATCGTCGGCCCCAAGGGACGGGAGCGTGAGCGCTATCCCGTTACTTACGGCGCGCAGTTGCTGGTGCCGGAGGGAACCACCGTCGAGCCGGATACCTTGATCGCCGATTGGGACCCGTATACCATCCCCATCGTTACCGAGGTGGGCGGCGTGGTTAAATTCGGCGATATCGTCGAGGGTGTGTCCATGCAGGAGCGCGTTGACCCGGTTACCGGCAAGGCGAGCTACGTGGTCATGCAGCCCCGTACCGGTCAGATGAACCCCCGCATCTCGCTGAAAGACGACAAGGGCAAGGGCGTCAAGCTGCCCAAAACCGGTTCGCCGGCTCGCTACTCGCTGCCGGTGGGCACGATCATCAACGTGCAGGACGGCGACGTGATCGAGCCCGGTGCGATTCTCGGCAAGATTCCCCGGGAAACCACCAAGACCAAGGACATCACCGGTGGTCTGCCGCGGGTTGCCGAGTTGTTCGAGGTTCGTAAGCCCAAGGAGTACGCGGTCATCTCCGAGATCGACGGTCGGGTGAGCTTCGGCAAGGATCTCAAAGGCAAGAAGCGGGTGGTGGTGACGCCGGAGATCGGCGAGGCCAAGGAATACCTGATTCCCAAGGGCAAGCATGTTGCGGTCCATGAAGGTGACTACGTCAAGTCCGGCGAAGCTCTGATGGACGGCTCGCCCGATCCCAACGACATTCTGCGGGTCTTGGGCGTCAAGGAACTGGCCCGCTTCCTGGTCAACGAAATCCAGGAGGTCTATCGGCTCCAGGGCGTTAAGATCAACGACAAGCACATCGAGGTCATTGTCCGCCAGATGTTGCGCCGGGTTCAGATCACCGGGGTCGGCGATTCGACCTTCATGCTCGGCGAACAGGTCGAGTGGTGGCGTTTCGAGGAAGAGAACCGCAAGACCGTCAAGAGCGGCGGCAGACCGGCCACCGCCGAGCCTTTGTTGCTCGGTGTGACCAAGGCGTCGCTCTCCACCGACAGCTTCATCTCCGCCGCTTCCTTCCAGGAAACGACCAAGGTTCTTACCAACGCGGCGATGGCCGGCAGGGTGGATCAACTGAGCGGTTTGAAAGAGAATGTGATTATGGGTCGCCTGGTGCCAGCCGGCACGGGCTTGCCCTCCTATCGCATCGATATGGATTGATTGCCAAGTTTGTTCTTGACAAGCCTTTGGCCTTCGGGTATCTATCCCTTTTCCTTGCCGCCGGAGCAGTTGGGTGGCTCGGAAGGGACAGTTTAAATTAAAAAGATTTATTGAGGAGTCAGCATCAATGCCAACCATCAACCAACTGGTACGGCAAGGACGTAAGAAGATAGTCAAGCGGACGACCACCCCTCACTTGAAGGGTTCTCCGCAGAAGCGTGGCGTATGTGTCCGCGTGTATACGACTACTCCGAAGAAGCCGAACTCGGCGCTTCGTAAGGTTGCCCGTGTGCGGTTGACCAACGGCCTTGAGGTGACCTCGTATATTCCCGGCATCGGGCATAATCTCCAGGAGCATTCCGTCGTCCTGATCCGGGGCGGCCGTGTAAAGGACCTTCCCGGTGTCCGTTATCATGTCATTCGCGGCACCTTGGATACCCTTGGGGTTTCCGATCGTCGTCAAGGACGTTCCAAGTATGGTGCAAAGCGGCCTAAATAAGGTTGTTGTGTGTAATTAAGGAGTTATGTAGATGCCTAGACGTAAGGTTGTTGCCAAGCGCCCGGTCGAGCCGGATCCGCAATATAACAGCGTACTTGTGACCAAGTTTGTCAATGGTCTCATGGAGCGGGGCAAGAAAAGCGTTGCCCAGCGTATCTTTTACGATGCCATGGCGATCGTGGATAAGCAGATCAGTGATGCTGATCCCTTGGCCGTCTTCGAGAAGGCCATGGATCGTGTTCGTCCTCGCCTTGAAGTTAAGTCCCGCCGGGTTGGCGGTGCTACCTATCAGGTGCCGGTCGAGGTTTCACCCAACCGGCGTAATGCCTTGGCCATTCGCTGGCTGATCAGCTTTGCCCAGAAGCGTTCCGGAAAGTCAATGGCCCAGAAGCTGGCCGGTGAAGTGAACGACGCCTACAACAATCGGGGCGCGGCTGTCAAGAAGCGTGAAGACACGCACAAGATGGCCGAAGCCAACAAGGCGTTTGCGCATTATCGTTGGTAGTTTCGATCGGGTTGAATCCTTGATTGACAAAGTCGATCAGGTAGGCTATAAGACCTGATTTTCGGGTATGGCGAAAGGTTCTGTCGGGCTAGTCTGGATGCGCCGTGAAGTTGTGGCGGCATAGAAAAAGGAAGTACGTTCTACCGTGTCATCCAACGACTTACTTGCTCAGGTTCGCAATATCGGGATCATGGCCCACATCGATGCGGGCAAGACGACCACCACCGAGCGGATACTGTTTTATACCGGCCGGTCACATAAGATCGGCGAGGTCCATGAAGGCACGGCCGTCATGGACTGGATGGAGCAGGAGCAGGAGCGGGGCATCACCATAACCGCGGCTGCCACCACTTGTGAGTGGAAGAAGCATAAAATAAATATTATCGACACCCCTGGGCATGTCGATTTCACCGCCGAGGTGGAACGCTGTCTCAGGGTATTGGACGGGGTGGTTGCGGTTTTCTGTGCCGTGGCCGGTGTTGAGCCCCAGTCTGAAACCGTATGGCGCCAAGCGGATCATTACCGGATACCGCGGATCGCCTTCGTAAACAAGATGGACAGGGTTGGCGCTGACTTTGAGCGCTGTGTCCGGATGTTGTCGGAGCGATTGGGTGCCAATCCACTGCCGATTCAGGTTCCAGTCGGCAGTGAGGACCAGTTCCGCGGGATCATCGATATCATTGAGGAGCGGATGCTCCGTTTCGATGAAACGACGCAGGGCTTGCAGGTCTTGGAGGAGCCGATTCCGGCAGAGTTCGTAGATCAGTTCACGGCCGCACGGTTGAGCCTCATCGAGAAGTTGGCCGACTTCGATGATGGGCTCATGGAAAAATTTCTCGAAGAAAAACCCGTCAGTGCTGACGAGCTGCACCGCTCGCTCCGTCTGGCGACAAACAGTTTGCAGGTTGTGCCGGTCTTGTGCGGCAGCGCCTTTAAGAATAAGGGCGTACAGCCGTTGTTGGATGCGGTGGTAACCTATTTGCCGTCGCCTCTTGATGTGCCTGCGGTGGTAGGTCTCAACGAGGAAGGCAACACGGTCGAACGCAAAAGCAGTGTGCAGGAAAAACTCAGCGCCCTTGCTTTTAAGTTGGTTTCTGACCCGTTTGTCGGCAGCCTCGCTTATGTCCGGGTCTATTCCGGGATGATGCGGGTTGGTGACAAGGTTTACAACCCCGGGAAGCAGAAGCAGGAAAAAATCGGCCGACTCCTCAAGATGCACGCCAATAAGCGTGAAGAGGTGCAGGAGGTCGGAGCGGGCGATATCGCTGCGGTGGTTGGGCCACGCTTTACCTCCACCGGCGATACGCTCTGCGAAAAGGGAGACTGGATTCTGCTCGAATCCATTCATTTCCTTGATCCGGTGATCAGCGTTGCCATTGAACCCAAGGGCAAGGCAGACGAGCAAAAGTTGAGCGAGAGCCTGGCGAAGATCGCCATGGAAGATCCCTCGTTCAGGGTTTCCGCCAACCCGGACACCGGACAGACCTTGATTTCCGGGATGGGCGAGCTTCATCTCGAGATCATCGTCGATCGGCTCGTGCGCGAGTTCAAGGTAGCGGCCAATGTCGGCAAGCCCCAGGTAGCCTATAAGGAAACCATCGAGGGCACGGCAACGGCAGAAGGCAAGTTTCTTCACCCCTCAGCGGGCAAGCCGCAGTATGGCCATGTCTGTTTGGAGATTTCACCGCGGGAGCGCGGCGAGGGGAGTGAGTTTGAGTCGCGGGTTGACGCGGCCTCCATCCCGGAGCAGTATTTGCCGGCCATCCGCAAGGGTGTTGAAGACAGCCTTGATTCCGGAGCGCTCTTGGGCTTTCCGGTGGTGGATGTCAAGGTCACTCTGGTAGGAGGCAGCTACCACGAGGAAGACTCGACGGAGCAGGCCTTCGGGGTGGCGGCGGTGATGGCCTTTCGCAAGTGTATGGCCGAGGCCGCTCCGGTGCTGCTGGAGCCGATCATGGCACTCGAGGTCACGGTGCCCGAGAATTTCTTGGGCGATGTGATGAGTGACCTGAACAGTAAGCGTGCCAATATCCTTGGCATGGAGAATCGGGCTGGCGGGTTGCAGGTTGTTAAGGCGCATGCCCCCCTGGCCGAGATGTTCGGATACTCGACGGATTTACGGTCGGCCACGCAGGGGCGGGCTACATTTACCATGCAGTTTGCCGCCTACGATAAGGTGCCGGCCCATTTGGCTGAGAGAATTATTAACAAGGTAAGAGGATTACTATAGATCGAGTCCGTTTTTAAGGACCAGCGAGGAAGGAGTTATGGCTAAGGAGAAATTTGAACGTACGAAACCGCATGTTAACATCGGCACCATTGGTCACATCGATCATGGCAAGACGACCCTGACTTCCGCCATCACCCGGGTTCTGGCAACCAAGGGCTTGGCCAAAGACATCGCCTTCGATCAGATCGACAAGGCGCCCGAGGAGAAGGAGCGTGGTATCACCATCGCTA
>JAOUHH010000129.1 GCA_029865195.1 Desulfobulbaceae bacterium | reverse complement strand
TGTTTCTCGCCAACACCGGCATCGAGGTGCTGCGCCTGGACGCGGTGGCCTTCCTGTGGAAGAAGAAGGGGACCAACTGCCAGAACCTGCCGGAAGCCCACATGATCATCCAGGCGTTCAACGCCATCGTCAACGTGGTGGCGCCGGCCATGGTCTTCAAGTCGGAGGCCATCGTCCATCCCGACGAGGTCGCCCGCTACATCCACCCCCAGGAATGCCAGATCTCGTACAATCCGCTCATGATGGCGCTGCTCTGGGAGTCGATGGCAACCAAGGATACCAGCCTGCTCCATTACTCCCTGGAGCGGCGCTTCGCCATCCCCGACGGCTGCACCTGGGTGAACTATATCCGCTGCCACGACGATATCGGCTGGACGTTTTCCGATGAGGACGCCGCCGCCCTGCGCATCGTCCCCCAGGATCACCGCCGCTTCCTCAACGACTTTTACGCCGACCGCTTCCAGGACTCCTTTGCCGTCGGCCTCACCTTTCAGGAAGACCTCGCCACCAACGATGCCCGGATTTGCGGCACCGCCGCCTCGCTCTGCGGCCTGGAAAAGGCGCTTGCCGAAAAGGACGAGGCCCTGGTTGATCTGGCCATCCGCCGCATCCTGCTCCTGCACGGCATCATCGCCACCATCGGCGGCATCCCGATGATCTACCTCGGCGACGCCCTCGGCGCCCTCAACGATTACGCCTTCAGGGAAGACAGCGCCAAGGCCGGCGACAACCGCTGGGTGCATCGGCCCTTCTTCGACTGGGAAAAAGCCGAAGAGCGCTTCGAGCCGGGTTCGGTGATCGGCACCATCTTCCACGGCATCCTGCGGGTTATCCAGTTGCGCCAGCAACACAAGGTGTTCGGCGGCTCCAACACGGAGATCATCGATCCGAAAAACAAGGCCCTGCTGGGCTATTTCCGGCACGGCGAGGATCAGTCCGCCCTCTGCCTGGCCAACTTCTCACCAACGGCGCAAACGGTGCCGGGCAGCCATCTGCGCCTGCTCGGGATGCGGAAAACCTTCACGGACCTGATGTCCGGCAAATCCATCGTTGCCATGGAGAGCCTGGTGATGGAGCCGTATCAGTTCATGGTGCTGGTGAACATGTAGCCTCGGCGGCGACGGCGGCCGCAGGCCTAAAAAAAAGCCGGTCCTCCCTTTTTGGGAAGACCGGCAGCGGCGCCTGGGCGGCGCGCAAAACCTGATGCATGTTTTACAAGAGGAAGCCCTCATGAACTACAAACTGGTTCTGTTCCTGATCCTCAGCGGCCTGACCGTCCTCTTCGTCTTTCAAAACGTCGCGGTGGTGGAAATCCAATTCCTGTTCTGGTCGGGCCGCATCTCCCGCTCCCTGCTCATCTTTCTCCTGCTGGCCATGGGCACCCTGATCGGGTGGCTCCTGCACGGCTACCACCGGTATCGCCAGGGGAAGAGCAACGGCTGAACGGGCCTGCGCCGCACCCCTTACAGCCGGTTGTCAAACACCATCTTGCCGCCCAGATGACCGGCAAGACCGGCCGTGGCCAGCATCACCACATTCACCAGCAGAAACAGCCAGCGGTCGGGCGCGCCGGCATCCATGATCGTCGGGTCGCTGTAGCGCCAGACCACCGCCACCACCGCCGCCACCGTGCAGATGGCGGCACAGCCGATCTTGATCGCGAAATTCTGGGTCATCGCCCCCTTGTAGCGCTTGTGCCAGGCGACATAGCCGGAGAAGAGCACCACCGGCATGGTGAGCACGACAAAGATCAGGTTGTAGTAGGCGGCCTCCTGCAACCCCCGGTGATTGAAGAAGATGGCGAGGCCGACAAAGATCACCGCCGCCGGCAGGACGCCGTTGGGGAAATGCACCGTAATCGGATGCAGATGGTTTTTATAGATATGATCGGTCAGCGCCTCATAGGCCTGGGCCAGCGGCGACTTCGCGGGGGCGGGGGCCGACGGCTTGCCGGCCACCATGCTCGCCAGCTCGTCTCCCTCCGGGCCCATTTCATAAAACTCGCTGGCATCGGCGCTGCAAACAGGACATTTCGCCGGTGGCTCACTGCCGGCATGGATATAGCCACAGACCCTGCACTGCCATTTTTTCATCTGTTCTCTCCGCTTGCGTGATGGGGCGTCTGCCGCCCCGTTTTAATCCCACTCCGCCGCGCCGGATCACGGCGGCAACGAACACCCAACCCACAATAGCAGCTTCCGGCGACGGGAGTCAAGAGAACGCAGCGGCCGTTGACCGATCGCCAGCCAGGCAAGGCTGCGGGAGAAAATCTAAAAAACCTATGCGTCGCGCAGGAAGATGCGCATGACCAGCACCCCGGCCTCGTACAGGGCGATGAGGGGCACGGTGAGGAAGACGGTGGCGAAGGGGTCGCCGACGGTGAGCAGGAAGGAGAGGACGAGGATGCCGAGGTAGGCGTATTTCCGCTTGGAGACGAAGTAACTGCGGCGCACCAGGCCAACCTTGCCGGCCGCCACCATCAGGAAGGGGATCTCGAAGGCCAGGCCGAAGGAGAGGGCGAGGCGGGTGACAAAGGTCAGGTAGCCGTCGAGCTTGGGCATCGCCTTGAGACCGGGCCCGGCGAAACTCATCAGGAAGTGGAGCATCCGCGGCAGCACGGCGAAATAGGAAAAGAGGATGCCGCCGATAAACAGCCCCGAGCCCCAGAACACCACCTTGCCGACCAGCCATTTTTCGTTGCTGTGCAGGCCGGGGGCCACGAACATCCAAGTCTGGTAAATCACGATGGGAAAGCTGCAGATCACCCCCACCATCAGCGCCACCTTGATGTAGGTGACAAAGGCCTCGGTGAGATTGGTGTAGACGAGCTTGGTCAGCGCGGGATGGGCCGAGAACAACGGCACCATGAAGAAGCGGGCAATGGGTTCGGAAAAATAGTAGGCGACGCTGCTGCAGAGGATGACCGCCACCGCGGCGATAATCAACCGCTCCCGCAACTCCCGCAGGTGGGTGCCGATGTGGCCGGAAAGCAGATCCATTTACGCGGCCGGCTCCTTGGGCTGGTCGGGGGTTGCCTCGGCAACGGTGTCGGAGGCGGCAGGCGCGGCCTGCGCCATCGCCCCCTCCGCGTCTGCCCCGGCATCGGCCGCCGCCGACGCATCGATCGGCGTATTGTTCACGACGAGATCGCCGCCAAGGGATTCGGTCATATGGCCCGAGAACTCCTGAAACCCTTCCGGCAGGGTATCCGAAGGCGACACCCCCTTGCCGTCGAGACCGCGCCACGGCTGCCCGGCCGGTTCATCGAGATCGCCCAGGAGCGGGGTGGCGACACCCTCCTCCTTCAGCTCGTCCTGCAGGCTGTCCTTCAGGGCATTGGCCGTCCGCTTCAACTCCACCATCCCCTTGGCCAACTGCTTGGCCAGCTCCGGGAGCTTGTCGGGACCAAGTACCACCAGCCCCAACCCCATGATGAGCAACAACTCAGGCAGACCGATCCCAAACATGCGGCAACCCCTAGCGACTGAAAGCAAGAAAAAATGACTGACCCGCCGCGCACCTAGGCAAATCAGCCATCACATCGAATCTTGGGAATCTACGGTATTTGAGATACAGTGTCAAGACGCTTGACCGTTTGACATTTTGCAGCCCATTGGCTATGGTTGCTCTGTTTTGCGTTGTGTCAGCGGAGGCACCGCCGGCGGCGGCACCCACCTGACAAAAAAGTACAAAGAAATCAAACGATTACAGAACACGCGCCACCCGCCACCAACCGTACGCCGGGGCAGGGGCGATGCGTTTTTGACAGCATCTTACTCAGGAGAACAGACAAATGGCCAATGTGGTAATCATCGGCACCCAGTGGGGCGACGAAGGCAAGGGCAAGATCGTCGATCTGCTTACGCAGTACGCGGACAACATCGTCCGTTTCCAGGGCGGCAACAACGCCGGCCACACCCTGGTGGTCGACGGCAAGCAGTTCATCTTCCACCTCATCCCCTCGGGCATTCTCTACGAGAACAAGAAATGCTTCATCGGCAACGGCGTGGTCCTTGATCCGGGCGTGCTGATCGACGAGATGGAGGAACTGCGCGAGAGCGGCCTGCCGGTGACCCCGGAGCGGCTGATGCTGAGCGCCAACGCCCATCTGATCATGCCCTACCACCGGGTGCAGGACGGCTGCAGCGAGGCCGCCCTCAAAAAGGGCAAGAAGATCGGCACCACCGGCCGCGGCATCGGCCCCTGCTACGGCGACAAGGTTCTGCGCTGCGGCATCAAGCTCGGCGACCTGCTGGACGACGGGCTCTTCCGCGACAAGCTGAAGGAGAACATCGACGAGAAGAACTACCTCTTCACCAAGAAATTCGGCGCCGATCCGGTCTCCTTCGACGAGATCTACGCCGGTGCCCAGAAACACCTGGAGATCCTCGCCCCCTACATCGGCAACGTCTCGGTGGAACTGGACAAGGCGCGCAAGAGCGGCCAGCACATCCTCTTCGAGGGCGCCCAGGGCACCCAGCTCGACATCGACCACGGCACCTACCCCTTCGTCACCTCCTCGAACACCGTCGCGGGCAACGCCTGCATCGGCAGCGGCTTCGGCCCCGCCCATATCGACGCGGTGATCGGCATTCTCAAGGCGTATACCACCAGGGTCGGCGAGGGGCCGTTCCCCTCCGAGCTGTTCGACGCAACCGGCGATGAACTGCAGAAGAAGGGCGGCGAGTTCGGCGCCACCACCGGCCGGAAACGGCGCTGCGGCTGGCTGGACACCGTGGTCGCCAACGACGCGGTGCGGTTGAACGGCGTCACCGGCTTCGCCATCACCAAGCTCGACGTTTTGAGCGGCCAGAAGACCCTGAAGATCGGCACCTCCTACGAGGAAGGCGGCGAGCGGCTCACCGCCATGCCCGGCAACATCCGCCGCGCCGAGCGGGTAAAACCGGTTTACGAGGAGATGCCGGGCTGGAGCGAGGAGATCCGCCACGCCAAGTGCGTCGACGATCTGCCGGCCAAGGCCCGCGCCTATGTGAAACGGATCGAGGAACTCACCGAGACCCCGGCGATGATCCTGTCGGTGGGACCGGGCCGCGAGGAGACCATGCTCCTCAAAAACCCCTTCGAGAAATAAAGACCATGCCCCGTGCCGGCGGCCCTGCCCCGGCACGACCACGGCGTCGGCACCGGCAAGCATCCGCCGGTACCGACGCCGTTTTTTTTGTGCATTCGCGCCCGAACCGCGGCGCATTTGCGCGACCGACGGCCATGTCAGAAAATACAAGCCGGGCCAGGGGTTACGGACGCACCGCCCGCACCACCCCGCCCTTCTGTTTGACAAACTTATAATCGACCCCGCCGCAGAGGGGATAGGTCTCCCAGTAACCGCTCAGCGACCAGCGCTGGCTCTCGCCGGACCAGAAGCTCAACCCCTTGTCGCCGATGGCGCAATCGCCGGTGAGCTTGCCCTCGATGAGGTCGTGGAGGGTATAGAGCTCGTCACTGGTGGGCAACCGCCAGTCGTCGTGCCCACCCACGGCAAGCCCTTGGGCGGCTGCCGCCGCCTCTTCCCAGGTGGCAAACCTTTCACTGACCCCCACCTGCCACATCAAACCGGTGGCGACATCCTGGCAAACCCCGCCGCCCAAATCCTGCAGCCGCGCGGGACCGCTCCGGTCCGCGAGCCGGCCGCCCGACCCCGCGCACCCTTGCAGCACCAGCAGCAACAGCGCCCCGATCACGAATAACCATCTACTTGTCCGCATAAGAAAACCTCCCTGACCTCCACGATGCAGGGGCGGTTACACCCCGGAAAAAATTGCCCTGTACGTGTAAACTATAGACCCGCACCCTAACCATGTACAGCGACCAACGCAAAAAAGGGCGGCGCCCCGCCCCTGCGAGACGCCGCCCTTTTGTTCAGGCACGGTTGAGGGTTGTGATTGCTAGCGACTGGCCACGTCGCGGGCGCCGGCAAAGACCTCGGCCATGTCCACCGCGATCCGGGCCAGCATGTTGGCCACGGTGGGAGCCCCGTTGGAGCCACGGTAGGCCGGCATGCTAAGGGCGTCGACAAAACGGTTGACCATGCCGGTGTCGGGATAATCCATGGGCTGATCCATCCCTTGGCTCAGATACCAGACCGTATTGCCGGTTTTCACGCTCAGCAGCCGCACCGACACCCCGACCCGCGCCCCGCCGAGATCGCCACCGCTCATCGCGTAATCGAGGCTGCCCAGCAGCACCAGATCACAGTCGTTGGCCCGGCCGAACTCCACTGCCTGCGCAGAATCGCCGGTGGGGGTGGTCAACTGCTTCACCACCGGGAAGGTCCGCTTGCCCAGCAGCACATCCTTGAACAACCCCGCCACCCCATGCGCCTGCGCCTCGCCCATGCCGGCCGGCACCTGGAACGGCAACACCCCGAGCTTGGCCTGCCGGTAGGTGTCGGTCATCGGGTGGATATAGACCACCGGCGCCCCCTTCAGCGGCTGCACGGTCGGCCGCACCGTCTTGGCGCAGCCGCTCGCGGCCACCAGGGGCAACAACAGCAAAAGCATCGCAATTCGCATCCTCATCGGCATCCCCTCTCTTGGCCGCGCCTTATCGTTCATAGGCCGACAACTCCCCCTCGCCCGTCGCGGTGTTGCTGTAGAGCAGGTGGTTGATATTGCCGCTGCGCTGAATCTCCATGTCGGCCACCGACAACACCTGCCGGGTATCCGGCTCGATCATCCGGAGGCTGACGATCACCGAATTCGGGGTCAGCGAATAGGTGCCCACCACCACCGCCTCGATGTTCTGCTCAGCCGCCATCAGCGTCGTGTCGCGGGTCAGCATCAATTCGCCGCTGCCCTCCCTGACCATCAGATGCGAGGCCTTGCGGATCTCGACGATCCCGAACCCATTCCGGAACAGGCGGCCGGCCAGGGCATCGGTGAGGGTGCGGCCGAAACGGGAGGTCTGGTAGAAATCATCGATGTTGACCACGGTGGTCAACAACAGCCGCCGATTACTGGAGAGGGTATACTTGCTGTTCAATTTCAACTGCACGGCCAGATCATCGGCGATACCGAAAAAATCCGGGGTTTTGATGGAGGCGGTGCCGCCGCTCTTCACCGTCGCGCAGCCGGCCAGCGCCCCGAGCGCAAGCGCGAGCACCGCCAATCGTACCAGCATGCCGATCCTGTTGTTGTTACGCATCACCCCGGCTCCTTATTTCTTTTTGGCGCGGCCGTTTTCGGCAAAGGCGCGAATCGCCACCGGCTTGCCGGTCCGCACCGGCATCCCCTCGTCGGCAAGCAGTGCGCTGCCCATGGCATCCATGGGAAAGGAGAGGCTGCCGGTGGAAAGGACCATGTTGTCGCCGTTGCGCAGCAGCCGGGCATTGATCAGGATCTCCCCGCCCGCCACCGAATAGGTACCAACCACCATCGCCTGCGCGCCATGCACCATGGAGAGCTCGTCGATATCGGTGGAAAGGCCGAAGACCCCGTCATTGGAGCTCATCATGATGCTGGGGGTCTTGCGCACCTCGATCACCTCGACGCCCGCCTTCTGCAACTCGGTGATCAGCTGCTCGGTCATGTAGCGGCCCAGCGACGAGGTGGCGTACAGTTGACTCATGTTGACGAAGGTTCCCACCGTCACCACATAGTTGTCCTGAATCTCCTCCACCGGATTCTCCAGCAGCTGCCGGACAAGATCCCGCACCCGCTCCTGCATCGCCGCGCCGCTTGCAACCGGCGGTGCGGCCTGGGCGTCCTTCTTCTCGCCGTCGAGCCATGATTTCTTGGCCGGGGGCGCGAAGACCCGCTCGGTCCGGTAGACATAATCGGACGGCACCTCATGCGGATAGTTGTGCGTGTAGCTGGAATAGACCGGGGCGGTCTGCTCCGCCATCGCCGGCCGGGCTCCGAGCCAGAATGCGCCCGCCAAAACCGCCGCCGTT
>JAOUHH010000339.1 GCA_029865195.1 Desulfobulbaceae bacterium | reverse complement strand
ATGGCTTGCCCCGGTTTCGGTGCCGAATCGCCGTGCCGCGCTGCGGAGGGTTTCGTCCGCCCGGGGCGGCAGTTCCGTGAAAATCGCCTCCGTTTGCACCTCCGGCACGATCTTGTGGCCGAATCTGGCCCGCAACTGCTGTTGATACTGTGTGGTGACGGCCTTTCCGCCGTTGTCATCCTTCTTCCAGGAACACAATCCAAAGATCTTGCAATCGACAAACTCCTCGATGCTCTTTTTTCTGTCCAGTGGCTTGTCGACCCCGGCAAAGGGCATCACCGCCACGCTGTCGATCTCCAGCGCCCGCTTGTGGTCAGGATTTGCCATGGCTGGGGATGCAAGCAGGAAAATAAGGAGAAGGACTGGCAATGCGCGGATGCAGGCTGTTTTCATGAGTGGGCTCCTTTGGGTCTCGTTTCCCGAGATGCGTACGGCGGGTGGCTGGTGCGGCAGGGCGCGCCGGGGCGGGTGATGCCGTTTTTGCCCGGCTTCAGAAAATCCAGCGGTTGTTGGTGAAGCGAAAGATCTCGGTTACCGGAAAGGTGGCGAGCAGGACGTCTTCCGTCGAGGGGTCCTGGGTCGAGCGCGGTGTCTTTTTCAGGTAATGCTTTTCCGGGTAGCGGATGAAGCCGATGTAGGGGGTCTGCGGGGAGTCGGTTTTCTTGATCCAGATCTCGCATTCCGGGCCATAGCAGGCGTATTTGGCCTCCTCGCCGCCCGATTTCGCGGGTTTTTGTTCCGCCTTGCTGCTGTTCTGTCGGCTGATCTTGGAGAGGTCGTTCATCCATCCCTTGGCAAAGGTCTGGAAATGCTTGTACACCGTCTGTTCGTCGGCGGCGTGGATGGTGCCGGCGGGAAGTGCCAGCAGCAGGAGGGCAATGAGGAGCGGGTAGAGGCGCGCTTGTGGCCGGTGTGGCGGTCTGGCCTGCTGTCGTGCTCCGTGCGCCATATAGCTCCTCCGGGTATGCTAAAGATGCGCCAAGCGGCCGTTTGCTATGCCGGCCGCCTGGCGACAGGTGGCAACTACTCGTTCATGACCTTGAATTCAACCCGGCGGTTCATCTGCCGGCCCTTGAGGGTTTTGTTGTCGGCCATCGGCTTGGTCTCGCCGTAGCCGATGGTGGTCAAACGCTCGGCGCTGACCCCCTGACCCACGAGGTAATCGCGCACCGACTTGGCGCGGCGTTCGGAAAGGCCCTGATTGTATTTCTCGGTGCCGACCCAGCAGGTGTGGCCTTCAAGAACAATCTCCCGCACATCGGTGCGATCCTTGAGGATGCGGGCAGCTTCGTCGAGAACCGGGGTGAACTCCGGCTTGATGTCGGACTTGTCGAAATCGAAGTTGATGCCCCGCAGGACCACCCGTTCCTTGACCACGGCCACCGAGGGCGCGGCCGGTTCGGCTTCGACCCTGGCCGGAGCCGGGGTCGGGGCGGGCGCTTCATACACCTTTGCCGCCGGGGCCGGAGCGGGTGCCGCGGCCGGTTTTTCCTCAGGCGCGCGCATCGCCCCCAGGAAGCCGCCGATCAAGCCACCGGCCAGCATACCGATGATGGCGCCCTTGTCGCGGTCACTCCGGTCGTCATCCTGGCTGGCCACGTAGGCCGCACCGCCTCCGCCGCCGATGATGGCACCCATGGTCGCCCCCTCCCAGATCGAGCGTTGCCGTGCGCTCATGTTGGCGCATCCGCTCAAGAGGAATACGGCCGCCATGCCCCAGATCAAACTCTTTGCCTTGCCTTTCATGTCGATCTCCTTTTGTTCAACCAGTAGATGTTTTTTTCATAGGGTAACCGGGCAAGTCGCCCGAGTCGTTTTCCTTTGCCGCCGTCGGCCCAAGCCGCCGGGTGGAGCACATTATACCATTGGCGTCTGGGAAAAATACAGCAATGTTGCGAATATTTTTTTGTTAGGATTTCAGATCACCCGCACCTGCACGGTTTCAACGAATTTGCCGTCCACCAGGATGTCCGAAACCACGATGACCCGGCTGCCCGCGCTGATGAGCTGCCGGAGGAGCAGTTTGTCGATGGCCCGCTTGATGGAAACCTCCGGGTCCTTGGAGAGCTTGATCAGGAAGGGGTGGACCCCCCAGAAGATCTCAAGCCGCCGCCTGACATGGGTGGTGTTGGTGAAGGCGTAGATGGGCGCGCTCGGTCGGCAGCGGGAGAGCAGCATCGCCATCAGCCCCCGCCGGGTAAAGACCAGGATGGCGGCGGCGTGCAGGTTGTTGGTGAGGATCGCGGCGCTGCGGGCGATCTCGTGCTTGGGGTTTTCAGATGGCGCGACCCGCACCGTGGGGTCCAGGGCCAGCTTTTGCTCGATGCGGCGCGACACCGTATCCATGGCCGCCAGGGCCTTGAGCGGGTGCTTGCCGGTGGCGGTTTCCCCGGAAAGCATGGTGGCGTCAGCCC
>JAOUHH010000338.1 GCA_029865195.1 Desulfobulbaceae bacterium | reverse complement strand
AGATCGAACAGGCGCGAGAGCTCGGCGGGCCGCGGTTGCTCATCGCCATGGCCCCCTGCCCCACCGGCTGGGAGTTTGACCCGGCCGAGACCGTGGCCATCGGCCAACTGGCGGTGGCCACCGGGGTTTGGCCGCTCAAGGAGTACCGCGACGGCAAGGTGGTCCACACCAAGATCCCGCGCCACCGTGTGCCGGTGGAGGAGTACCTGCGGCGGCAAGGGCGGTTCGCGCATCTCTTTCATCCGCACCGGCAGGAGGATCTGCTGGCCGAGATCCAAGGGCGGGTGGATCGTTACTGGCGGCAGGTGGAGAGCGGCGCATAAAGACCCTGGAGGCAAGAGATGGGCGAGCAGGTGCGGAAAAGCTACTTCCGGCGGGACGGCGAGATCCCACTCCTTGAGAAAACCATCCCCGCCCATCTTGCCGAGGTGGCGGCCCGGTTTCCCGACCGCGAGGCGGTGGTGGCCAGACCACAAGGCAGGCGTCTTACCTATCGGCAGTTGCTGGCGGCGGTGGACCGGCTGGCCGCGGGGTTCGTCGGCATGGGATTTAGCGCCGGAGAACGGGTCGGGATCTGGTCCACCAACAACCTGGAGTGGCTGCTCCTGCAGTTGGCAACCGCCCGCATCGGGGTGATCCTGGTCAACATCAATCCCGCCTGTCAGGCGCGGGAACTGGCGTATGCGCTCAAGCGTTCGGAGGTGCAGGGGCTGTTTTTGACGCCCGGCTTTCGCGACAGCGATTATGCGGCCATCCTGCTGGAGTTGCTGCCGGAGCTGCGGCAAGGGGCGGGGGAGCTTGCAAGCCCCGAGTTTCCGGCCTTGCGGCGGGTGGTGTTCTACGATCCGGGGCGGCCGCAGCAAACCCGGCCGCCCGCCCCCGGTTTTTTCCTCTGGAATGACGTCCTCGTCGCCGGCGCGGCAATCGACACCGCGGCACTCGACCGGCTTACCAACCGGCTTACCCCCAACGACCCGATCAATATCCAGTACACCTCAGGCACCACCGGCTTCCCCAAGGCGGTGCTGCTGAGCCACCGTAATATCCTCAACAACGCCTATTTCTCGGCCTTGACCATGCATTTTTCCGAACAGGACCGGCTCTGCGTGCCGGTGCCGTTCTATCACTGTTTCGGGATGGTGCTGGCCAACCTCCTCTGCCTGTCGGTGGGGGCGACCATCGTCATCGCCTGCGAGTATTTTCAGCCCCTGGCGGTGCTTGCTGCCATCGCCGAGGAGCGCTGCACGGCCGTGCACGGGGTGCCGACGATGTTTATCGCCGAGCTCGAAGAGCCGCGTTTCCGGGAATTTGACCTGCGTTCTCTCCGTACCGGGATCATGGCCGGGGCGCCGTGTCCGCCCGCCCTGATGACCCGCGTCATGGAAGAGATGCACTGCCGCGAGATCCTTATCGGCTACGGCGAAACCGAGGCCTCGCCGCTCACCCATCTCACCGCCCCCGAGGACAGCCTCCAGCGGCGCACCGAGACCGTCGGCCATAACCTGCCCCACCAGGAGGTCAAGGTGGTCAGCCTTGCCAACGGCGAGACCGTGCCGCTGGGCGAGGTCGGCGAGATATGCTTCCGGGGCTATCACGTGATGCGGGGCTACTACGGCGATCCGGAGGCCACCGCCAAGGCCATCGACCCGGAAGGGTGGCTCCACTCCGGGGATCTGGGCACCATGGACGGGGAGGGCTATGTCGCCATCACCGGCCGGCTCAAGAACATGATCATCCGTGGCGGCGAGAACATCTATCCCCGCGAGATCGAGGATTTCCTCTTCACCCATCCCAAGGTGGCCTCGGTGGCGGTGATCGGGGTGCCGGACGACTACTACGGCGAGGCGGTGATGGCCTGGGTCAAATTGCACGAGGGGATGACGGCAAGCGAAGCGGAGTTGCGGGAGTTCTGCGCGGGCCGGATTGCCCGCTTCAAGAGCCCTAAGTATATCTGGTTCGTGGATGAGTTTCCGATGACCGTCACCGGCAAGATCCAGAAATTCAAGATGCGGGAGGAGGCGATGGCACGTCTTGCCGCCGCGCGGGAATCATGACGCCGTCGCGGGCGTGCCGGGCGGGTTGGTAAAACGGGCCGGCGCCAGGACCGAAACCACCTCGCCGCGCGCGCAGAGGGTGCCGGCCACCGAGAGGGTCACCTCGACCACCGTCTTGCGGGCGGTGGTCTTTTTGATGGTGCCCACCAGTTCGATGGGGCCGGCGAGGGGGGTGGGGCGCAGGTAGTCGACATGGAGGGAGGCGGTGACAAAGCGTGGCAGCATGCCGTCGCCCAGCTCCTTGCCGCTGGCGGCGTGCGCGGCCCCGCTGGCGGTGGCGTTGGCGTGGCAGTCGATCAGCGAGGCGATGAGTCCCCCGTAGACAAAGCCCGGCGGCCCGAGGTGGAATGGTTCGGGGGTAAAGGTGCA
>JAOUHH010000128.1 GCA_029865195.1 Desulfobulbaceae bacterium | reverse complement strand
AAGCTCCTCAGGGTTGCGCTCAACGGCGAACACCTGCAAACCGGGGCAGAGCCGCGCCGCTTCCAAGCCCACCGAGCCCGAGCCCGCGCCCACGTCCCAGAGCACGCCGCGTTGAGGGAGCCGCAAATGATGCAGGGTTGCCGCCCGCACCTCGCTCTTGGTGATCAAGCCACGGCTGTGGTCGATCTCCTCTTCCTGCAAACCGAAGGCGATTGCGCTTGCCGTCGCGCGCTCCGGTTTTTTTAGCAGCATGACGTTGAGGTCGGCAAACGCCATTGCCGCGATCTCGGTGAGCGTCCCGCAGGTGATCCGTTCGTCATCCTGGCCCAGATTCTCCGCCACCCACACCGTGTAGCCTGAAGCCAACGCTTCATCATCGATGGAGCGGCAGACCGCAAGCAGCGCCCGCGCCACCATGTCCGGCGAGTTGACCCGGTCGGTGAAACAAAAGACCTTGCCGTGCCCCATCACCTTGGCCGCGACCCCTGCCGCCTCCCGGCCATGCAGGCTGAGGATAAAGATATCATCCCACGGCTCGCCAAACTTGGCGCAGGCCGCCTGCAACGACGACAGGGCCGGATGGACCACCACCCGCTCAGGGCCGAATTTGGTAATCAAAGTGCGGCCGATCCCGAAGAAGAGCGGATCGCCACTGGCCAGCACCGCCACATCTTGTTCACCCAACCGCTCGGCCACCGTGGCCAGGGTCTGCGCCACCGGGGCGATGGGGATGATCTCAAGCCCGCAGCCGTCAAGCAGCGGCCGGTGCCTGCTTGAGGCGACCACACAGCCGCAGCGATTGACGATCTCGCGCTGCCTGGCGTCCAACCCCGCGCCGGGGCTGATGCCGATCAACTCGATCCTAAACATGCGCCACCACCTTGCCGTGACCGTCCACCAGATAGAGGCTGACCGGCAGCCCCGAGGTTTTTTCGGCATAGCCCTTTGCCGCCCGGCAGACCGCCTCGATTACGTCGGGTCGCCCCATGCCGGACAACCGCTCGTAAATCTCGCGGGCGGTGTTGACCCCGGCCATCTTTTCAATAACCGCCTCTTCAACCCCCAAGGTCCGCAAAAACGCCACCGCCTCTTCCGCCTCCAGCGCGCCGTGGCGAACATGGGTCTGGGGGATCGCCATCCCCCCCTTCATCACCTTGGCCCACATGGCGGCGAGATGAATTCTTTTAAAGCCGTGCCGGGCCGCCGCAAGGAGCGAAAATTCCAGATAATCGCCCATCATCGCGTACGCCTCTTCCGGCAACGCCAG
Organism: Desulfobulbaceae bacterium; assembly: GCA_029865195.1. Taxonomy (GTDB): domain Bacteria; phylum Desulfobacterota; class Desulfobulbia; order Desulfobulbales; family UBA5123; genus UBA5123. The sequence goes on along the minus strand of JAOUHH010000128.1, from coordinate 6,696 downwards.
CACCGCCTGCGCGCCCCGCTCCGAGGTGCGACCGGTGGAGAGAACAATCTCGTCGATCCCCAGTTCCCGCGCCACGTTCATGGAGGTTGCGATGGTGGCGGTCCACGCCTCTGCCGACACCGGCCGGACGATGCCGGTGGTGCCGAGGATGGAGAGCCCGCCGACGATCCCCAGCCGGTGGTTAAGGGTCTTTGCCGCCAACTCCTCGCCCGCCGGCACCGAGATGGTGATCTCGATGTTGCCGGCAGCACCGCAGGCGGCAAGCGCCTCGCTGACCGCGGCCAGGATCATCCGCCGGGGTACCGGGTTGATGGCGGGCTCGCCCACCGCCACCGCCAATCCCGGTTTGGTGACCGTCCCGACCCCGACCCCGGCGCGAAGGGTGATGTTTTTAGCCTTATCAAGAAAAACCGCGCCTTCCCTTGCCCCGGAGTTTTTCCGCGCCTGGGCGACGATCTCGGCGCCGTTGGTCACATCCGGGTCGTCGCCGGCGTCCTTGACCACCGAGGCCAACGCCGCGCCATTATCTTTCAGACAACGGCACAGTCCAAAGGCAACCCGGCTGGTGTCCGGAAAGGGAATCTCCACCGTTTTGGCGCAGTCGCCCAGCAGGGCCAGAGTCGCCGCCTTGGCAGCCGCCGCCGCGCAGGCGCCGGTGGTATATCCCGATCGAAGCCGTTTCGCCATTGTTTTCCTACTTTTCCGCAGCCGCCAGCCGCAACAGGGCGTTGACGATGGCCGCCGCCACCGGACTGCCGCCCTTGCGTCCCAGCGCGGTGATGAACGGGTATTGTTTCTCGACCAGCAACGCCTTGGACTCGGCGGCGTTGACAAACCCCACCGGCACCCCGATCACCAGATCGGGCCGCCACTGACCAGCATCGATCATCTCCATCACCTTTAAGAGCGCGGTGGGCGCGTTGCCGATGGCGACAATGCCGATGTTCTGCTCCACCGCCTGGGCAATGGCAACCTCGGAACGGGTGAGGCCACGCGCCTTGGCCTCGGCCGCGACATCGGGTTCGCCCACCCGGCAGTAGACCTTGCCGCCCCACTTGCCGAGAATCCCCTTGGAAACCCCCACCGCCGACATGTTGACATCGGTGAGCACGTTCTTGCCGGCCCGAATAGCGTTCAATGCCGCCGCAATGGCCTCGGGATGAAATTTAAGATTCTCGGCAAAGCTGAAATCGCCGGTGGCATGGATCACCCGCCGCACCACCGCAAACTGCTCCGGCGTGAAATCAGTAGGCCCGATCTCCGACTCGATGATCCGAAAGCTCTCCGCCTCGATCTCTTCAGGCTTCACATTTTGCAGCACTACTTCCATCTAAATATCCTTTGCCTTTGTCTCTCGCAGTCAAGGTTCTCCCCCATTGGCACGCCGCCGAGTAGCGGAGAAGCTGCCGAAAAGGAGCAAAAACTGTCTGAGCCCGCCAAAAGCGGGCGAGTTTTTTTGATCCCGGCAGTTTCGAGCAACGCAGGGAACCCGCCGGAGGCGGGCAAGTGCCGGGTGCATTTCTTTTGGTTCGTTTTCTTTGTGCAAGCAAAGAAAATGAACGATCTAAAAACGGCAAGCACCTAAAAAATTCTGTACCGCCTCAACGTTAAACCCGAAGTGGAGGTGCAAATAGCCGCCCAGGGTATTATTGATCCGATACCCTTCCATCGAGCCATCGGCCAACCGATACACCCGTTCCACGTCCTCAGGCATCGGGTCGATGGCCGAGTAATGAAACTCATGCCCGCGCAACACCGTGCCGCCTTGCCAAACAGGGTCGGGGCTACGGTGGTCGCCTGCCGGTAACCGAGGCTCGTCCTCCCCTTCTTCATCCGCGCCCTGACCGGATAAACCCCGGCCATGGGATGCTCGTCGCCGTCCAAATCGACGATACTTTCAGTCAGATACATGAAGCCGCCGCACTCGGCGTACAAGGGTTTCCCGGCCTCCGACCAATCCCGTATCGCCGCCCGCATGGAACTGTTTGCAGCCAATCTTGCCGCGTACAACTCCGGATAGCCGCCGCCCAGATAGATACCGTGCAAACCGACCGGCAATTTTTCATCGGCAAGGGGACTGAACTCCACCAGTTCCGCCCCGGCCGCCGCCAGCAACTCCAGGTTATCCTCATAATAAAAACAGAAGGCCCGGTCACGGGCAACACCGATCCGTACCCGTTTTTCTTCGCACTGCGCTGCCTGTAAAACCGGCGCCGGGTCAGAGACAACAGCGGCCAATTCACACAACCGGTCGAGATCGATATATTGCTCGACGGTATCCGCGAGCTTCGTCAACGCCTCGGCCCGGATCGGCGCCTCCTCGCCCATGTGCAGCCCGAGATGCCGTTCGGGGATGGCAAACTCGGCCTCCCGGGGAAGATACCCCAACACCTCGGCCCGGCAATGTCTGTTAACTGCCCCGGTCAGCAACTCCAGATGCCGGGGGCTGCCGACCCGGTTGAGGATCACCCCGGCCAGTTGCACCTCCGGGTCAAGCATCTCAAACCCCTTGACGATGGCGGCGACACTCTCGGCCATGGAGCGCACATCCACCACCAGCACCACTGGCAGCCCCAGCGCCTTGGCAAGCGCGGCACTGCTCGACTCGCCACCGTCAAAGCAACCCATCACCCCTTCCACCACCGCGATATCGCTGTTCGCGGCGTGGCGCTGAAAACAGCCCCGGACAAAATCCCCGCCGCTCATCCACAGATCGAGGTTCCGCGACAGCCGACCGGTGGCGAGCTTATGCAGGGTGGGGTCGATGAAATCCGGCCCGCACTTGAACGGCTGCACGGCCAGGCCCCGCTGCACCAGCGCCGCCATCAGGCCGAGGGTGACGGTGGTCTTGCCGGACCCGCTGTGGGTGCCGGCGACCACGATCCCCCGGATACCGTTGCCTGCAAGACTCATTCGCTTACCGCACCGCCGCAAAGGCTTTCGGATAGAGGATCGCGCCGATCTGGCGGATGCCCTCCAGCAGCCGCATGGTGGGCCGGGAAACCAGATGCTCGTCGATGAGATGAATCCGTCCCTCGCGCACCGCCTTGATCGCCGCGAAGCCCGGCTCGTTGGCGATGGTCTCGCGGTCGATGCGGTTCATCGCCCCGCTCTGGGCGAGAAAGACGTCGATCTCGGCCGACTTGGCGAGGATGCGCTCCTTGCCGTAGGCGGCAATATTGGTGGTCCGCACCCGCTCGGCATCGTCGGCGACATTCACCCCGCCCGCCGCGGTGAGGGCGAAGATCGCCATGCTGGTGGGGGCAAAGGTCTTCATCTTGCCGTGGATCGCCTCGAAATAGACACGCTTGCGGGCGGCAGGGGGAATCTTTGCGACCTTGCTCCCGATCCCGGCAAGCTCACCCCGGAAGGTCCGCACCATCTTCTCGGCGGCCTGGGTGCGACCGGTGAGCAGGCCGAGGTCGCGCCAGTAGGCAAAGGTTTCCTCGATGTCCACCGGCTGCAGCGAGACCACGGTGATCCCGGCCGCGACCAGCTTTTCGATCAGCTGCGCGTGGCTGCGCTCGATCATCGGCCGGATCAGGATCAGATCGGGCCGGGCGGCGAGGAACTTTTCCGGGTCTTCGCGGTAATCGAACACCTCCTTGCGCAACGCCTGCGAGGGATAATCCTCACTTTTCGAAACACCGATGATCTCACCATCGAGCCCCAGGCTAAAAAGGTTCTCGGTGTGGGCCGCATAGAGGGAGATGATCCGGGTAAAGGGCTTCTTCACCTCGACCACCCGGCCGGCCGCATCGGTGATGGTGGCGGCCTGGGCAATTTCAAAGCCGCTTACCAAAGACAACAGAACAAAAAGTAATAGACGTTTCACAAAACTAATCCTTGTAGACATTTTTCAAACACTCACCTTCGTTCATTTTCTTTGCTTGCACAAAGAAAACGAACCAAAAGAAATGCACCCTGTCACTTGCCCGCCTCAGGCGGGTTCCCTGCGTTGCTCAAAGCTGACGGGCGTTAAAAAAACTCGCTTCGCTCAAACAGTTTTTAACGCTTTTCCGTCAGCTTTTCCGCTACTCGGCGGCGTGCCAATGGGAAAACCTCTTACCCCCCATAGCGAAAGGAAACCTGTAAGGCGTTACTGAAATCATCATGGCTGACCCGGCTGGCCACCCCGAACACCTCTTCGATCACCGCCGGGGTCAGGGTCTCGCGGGTGGGGCCGCAGGCCGCCACCCTGCCCTCCTTCAAGAAGATCAACTCGTCGCAGTAGGCGGCGGCGAGGTCGAGGTTGTGAACCACCGCGATCACCGTCTCGCCCCGCTCGCGCACCCGTTGCCGGGCGACGTTGAAGATCTCCATGGTGTGGCCGACATCGAGGTTGGAGGTCGCCTCGTCGAGCATCAGCACCGGCGTTTCCTGGGCCAGCGCCCGTGCCACCACCACCCGCTGCTTCTCGCCGCCGGAAAGCTCGGTGACGTAGCGGTCGGCGAAATCACCGATACCGATGGCGGCCATGGCCTGGTGGGCGATGGCCAGATCATCACCGGTTGCCGCCCCGAACCGGGGCAGATACGGGTGCCGCCCCATCAATACCACCTCCAGGACGGTGAAGGCGAAATGGATAGTGAACTCCTGCGGCACCAGGGCCAGTTGCCGGGCCAGTTCGCGGCGGCCGTACTGCCGCAGGCAGCGGCCGTTGTACTCGATACGGCCAGCGGCAGGCCTGCGGTTTGCCATCAGCAGATCGAGCAGGGTCGATTTGCCGCAGCCGTTGGGGCCCACCAGCCCGTAAAAGCGACCCGGCACGATGGCGAGGCGCAGATCGTCCAGCGCCTGCTTCTCGCCATAGGCAAAGGAGACCCGGTCGATGACAAATCCCGTCTCAGCCATGAGCGATGCCCCGCTGCCGGCGGCGGAAGATGTAGCAGAAGAACGGCCCGCCGATGAGCGCCGTCAACACGCCGATGGGCACCTCCACCGGCAAGACCGCCCGGGTGACGGTGTCGGCGCAGAGGAGCAGAATCCCGCCGGCCAGGGCCGAGAGCACGGCCAGGCGGCGGTTGTCCGGCCCGATCAGAAAGCGCATCAGGTGCGGGACGATGAGGCCGATGAATCCGATGATCCCGGAAACCGATACACAGACCGCCGCCACCAGCGAGCCGGTGATCAGGAGGATCTTTCTGACCCGCGCCGTCTCCACCCCCAGCGAGTCGGAGGATCTCCCACCCAGCGACATGATGTTGAGGTCGCGGCCGTAGAACACCGCCACCGCAAGCCCCGCCGAAACCGCCAGCAGGGCGAGCAGGACGTCGGTCCAGCTCTTGGCGGCGAAGCTGCCCATCAGCCAGTAGATGATCATCGCCACCTGCTCGTCGGCCATGTACTTCATGAAGCTGATCCCGGCGGCGAGAATGGCGCCGACAATCACCCCGGAGAGGATCAGGGTGTTGGCCGACATCTGGCCGTCAAACGATGAGAGATACAACACCACCAGCAGGGTGGCGATGGCCCCGGCAAAGGCGAACAGCGGCACCGAATAGACCCCGAAGAGGGTGACGTTGGCAACCAGGGCCAGGGAGGCGCCGAAGGCCGCCCCGGAGGAGATCCCCAGGGTATACGGGTCGGCGAGCGGGTTCAGCAGGATGCCCTGAAAAAGCACCCCGCAGACCGCAAGCCCCGCGCCGACGACGGCGGCGGTGAGGATCCGCGGCAAGCGCACGTCCATGACCACATAGGAAAAGAGCGGATCAAGCCCGGCGGCGAGGCCGGTATCGCCGACCACCCGCTCGACGATCACCCGCAGCACCGCGCCGGGCGAGATCCGGATAAAGCCCAGGCCGGTGGAAAGCACCACCAGACCGATCAGGGCCAGCAGCAACAGCAGCGCCAGGGAGGCGACCCGCTTGCTTGCATTGTGCGACGATTGCAGAGTCATCCTTCCCCTTATGCCAGCCATGCGCCGACGACGAGGAGCACGACCCCGCCGGCGAACAGTACAAGATCAAGCCGGTGATAACGGACCACCAGCAGACCGGTGACGGTGACGCCGATCACCACCACCGCCACCAAATCGGCGAGAACCACCCAGAACGCGCTGGTCTTCACCGCCTTGTGCAGATCGTTCAAAAAGGTCAACGGCTGCTGCGGCCGCTTGTCGATGATCTCCATCCGCCCTTCGGCGGGATGGATGACATAGGTGGTCTTGCCGTGGGAGCCGTACAAGAACTCGATGCTGCGGTCCTCGCTGATGCGGATCACCTTGGGATCGTCGGCGCGGTTGATCTGCTTTTTATATGCTTCCAGCACCTGATCCAACGGCGCGGTGTCCGTTACCGGCACCCGTACCTCCTGCCGTTCCTTGTCGGTAAAGTAATCAAACCCGGCCCGGTGGTTGAGGAGGATGCCGGTAAGGCAGTAAAAGATGACCAACGCCGCCAGCGCCAAGCCGCACCAACGGTGCAGATCGGCCAAGAGACGTTTCGTTGTCGGAGTGAATTGCAACATGCTCATCCTAAGATAAAAAGGTGCGTAAAAGACAATCGCGCCCTGCCGGTTGTCATTCCGTAAGCCGCTTGAGGCTTTCCACCAACTGGCCGATGTAGCGGCTGTTGATCTCTTCATAAAAGCCGAGGCCCTTGAAGCAACGCTCGCCTTTATACTCGGTGTAGACGGTGTCAACCTTGATCCCGGCCCGTGCAAGCTCAAGGGCCCAGGAGATCTCGCCGTCCTTGT
>JAOUHH010000127.1 GCA_029865195.1 Desulfobulbaceae bacterium | reverse complement strand
TTTGAAAAAACCGGGCTCCGCCTCGACAAGCTGCTCTTTCAACTGCGTAAGCCACCCGGGATGGGTGAAGTCGCCGGTGCCCACCAGATGAATGCCCTTGACCCGCGCCCAGGCGCAGAGACCGGCCAAGTTGCTGGTTTTGCTGGTGGCCCGGGAAAAGGGCGAGTGGATGTGGAGGTCGGCGAGATAGTGCATGATCGTTCCGTCTGGGAATTTTCCGTTGATGATCGGCCATCTTACCCAAGATGTGTGGGATCTGCCAGAGGAATGGGGGTGATGTTTTGAAGCGGTTTTTTCAGGGCAGGGTCGGGTTCTCGTTTTGGGAGCGAAATGAGTTTTTCTGTTTCCATGAAGTTACAGTATGTTATAAAGGATTGTGGTGGGTCTGGAAGTGGTTTTGCGATAACGCTGAGGAGGGCAAAGAGTGACCGACAGTGCAAAAATCATCACCGCTTTGCGCGAATTTATGAAGGCCCGGAGTGCGCACTACCGATTGTTGGAGATGGCCGTCTTTGGTTCCGTTGCAAGGGAAGAGGCGACCGAGGCCAGCGATGTCGACATCGCGGTGCGGACCGAAACCGCCGATCCTTACAATATCGTGCACCTGAAGGAAGCGCTGGAGTCGCATCTGCGTTGCCGGGTCGATATCGTCCGCTTGCGGGAGCAGATGAATCCACGACTGAAAAAGCGCATCGAACGCGAGGCCATCTATGTATGACCGGGAGATGGTTGTTGAAATCCTGGAGCAGGTGCTTGAAGCTTGCGGCAGGGTGCAACAGCGTTTTTTGCCGATCAGGGAGGCGTCTGATTTTACCAACACCCCGGATGGCATGGAAAAGCTTGATGCCATCTGCATGGTCATCGTCGCCATCGGCGAGAGTCTGAAAAAGATCGATAAGATCACCAATAACCAATTACTGCCCAACTATCCGCAGGTGGACTGGAAGGGTGCCAAGGGAATGCGGGACATTATCTCGCATCATTATTTCGATATCGACGCTGAGGAAATCTATTGGGTCTGTTCTCGCCAGATCGAGCCCTTGGTGCAAACCATCAAGAAAATTCTCAGCGACTTGCAATCCTGACTTTTTGTTCCGTTGTTGGCCGTTAAGTTTCAAGCGGCAATATCTCCTTAGTAACTTCAGGTTGAGTGCTCAATGCGAGTAACCGCATCCCACATCGTTGACTGGGTAAATACCCATGCCAAGGAAGCGCAGAATTTTTTGCCGCGTTTGATCAGGCGGCTATGCTTTGATCCGGTAGCGACTCGCCATCTTTCTTTTCCTGCGGGTGATTCAACCTATATGCCTGGGTGGGACGGTGTTTTGTCGTGTGTAAAGGGGAATGCATGGGTTCCGACCGGTGAGTCCCGTTGGGAGGTTGGATGCGATCAGTATCCAGAGAAAAAGGCGAGCAGGGAATATCGGAAACGTACCAGAAATACAGCTGATGAAGAGCGAGCGGTATGCACCTTCGTTTTTGTTACGCCCCGTCGTTGGCAGAAAAAGAACAAATGGGTAGCCGCGAACCGAGGTGACGGGAAGTGGGCGGATGTTCGGGCCTATGCCGCCGACGACTTGGAACAGTGGCTCGAACAATCTCCGGTGGTAGCCTTGCAGTTTGCGGCAGAACTGGGGCTGAGTGGTTGGGGCGTTTCCAGTCTTTCCGGTTATTGGGAGTCATGGTCGCGGCAGTGCAAGCCAGTCATTTCTCAAGATGCCTTGTTTGTGGACCGTCACAATGTGCGTGATGCCTTGGGCGAAAAAGTTAGAACGGCCATCTCGCAGTCAAAGGAGTCCGGACAACTGGTGATCCGTGCGGACAGCGTTGAGGAGGCCACGGCTTTTACTGTTGCATCACTTGTGGCTTCACCTGATTTGCACGGGCAGGGATTGGTCGTGACCGAGCCACAAGGGTGGAAATATGTGACGGCGAATCCGCAATTGAGGATAGCCATCGCGGCGCGTACCGAGGTGGCCGCCAATGCGGTTGTGCGTGATGGTCTATTTGTTATCGTTCCTCATGCTACTGGCGATTTGGTTGCTCAGCCCGAGGGGCGCGAATTGATCTTGGAACGTCCGAATATCTATGAGTTTGTCAAGGCGCTCACGTCGATTGGTATGGAGGAAGCCGATGCCAATCGCTATGCCTTGAGCACCGGGCGTTCTTGGACGGTATTTCGGCGTCAAATGGCTGTCAACCCGGCAATTCGGCGTCCGGCATGGCTGGATGCCCCGCAGTCGGGGAGTTTGACGTTGCTCTGCCTTCTTGGGGCTTGGTATGCCGCGAAAGAGGCCGACCGTCAAGTTATCGAAAGACTGGCCGGGCGGCCTTATGAAGAGATCGAGCAGGATTTGCGATTTCTTGCCAACCTCGATGATGCGCCACTGTTGTGTATCGGCACGGTCTGGAAAGCGAAATCACCGTTAGAATTGTTGAGCCAATTCGGAAGCCGGATCACCAGCGACCAGTTGGACAGGTTTTTTGCCATCGCTCGGGAGATGCTCGCGGCCCCGGACCCTCAACTGGAGTTGCCGGATGAAGAGCGGTATATGGCGCAGATTTATGGGAAGGTTCATCCATATTCCGGATTGCTGTTCAAGTCGGTTTGTGATGGCTTGGTGAAGTTGGCGGTGCGAGGCCCGGAACAACAGGGGCTTGCCTCTTTACATATTGAAGAGCGTGTTGCGGTGTTGGTTCGGGATTTACTCGACGGTGCCGATGGGTGTCGTTGGCTTTCGCTGGCGTCCTATTTGCCGACGTTGGCGGAAGCAGCGCCAGATGCCTTTCTCACCGCAGTGGAGCGAAGCTTGCGATTGCCGGATACGCCGGTAACCAGACTGATTACAGAAACAGGTGACGCTTCAGGCTTCGGGGGGCGCTGTTGGCATGCTGGTTTGCTTTGGGCGTTAGAAATATTGGCGTGGGCGCCATCCCGGTTGGCAAGGGTTTCTCTGATTCTTGCGCGGTTGAGTCATGTGCCTGTGAAGGGGAATTGGGGAAATACGCCAAGCCGGAGTCTGTTGGGCTTCTTTAGAACTTGGTTGCCTCAAACAGCCGCCAGTATGCAAGAGCGCATTCAAGTTCTCGATTTGTTGATAGAAAGGGATAATGATGCTGTTTTTGATTTGTTGATCGGTCTCGTCTCTATACGGTCACGAATGGCAACGTCTGCCTTGCGTCCTAAATGGCGCGAAGATGATGTCGGAGCCGGAAACGGCGTAACGAAGCATGAACACTTTGAAATGGTGGCCGTTGCCAAGGAAAAGCTTTTACAACTTGCCGAAGAAAATGCTTTTCGGCTTGCCTCGCTTCTGCGAGATTTTGTTTTTCAAGGCAGCGACGAGTTGCCACGTGCGCTGGGCTTGCTGGAGCCATTTGCCTGTGCCACGGTAAAAGATGAAGATCGGGAATTGCTACGAGCAGCCTTGCGGAAAATCATCCATTGGCACCGAAATTATGATGATGCCCCGGTAGATGAATTGGAGGCCTGGCTCAAACCGGTTGAAGAATGTTATGAGCGATTGGTCCCCTCGGATTTAATAGTTCGTTATCGTTGGTTGTTCGACAACACATGGGTGGAATTGCCTGTTCGGAACCGCGATAAAGATTTTGATGAAAGCGGCAATCTTGTCGCGCAGCAAAGGGCTGCGGCCTTGGTTGAGATATTTGAGGCACAAGGAATTGCCGGTGTTGAGAAACTGATTGCCGCGTGTTCTGATCCCTACATCGTTGGTGCCACGCTTCCCGGAGTTGATTGCGTGGATACCTCTTGGCCGGAGTGGATAGCGGCCAAAGGCGGGGAGTTCGAGGCCGGTGCACAGATGACGTTGTGTGTTGCCGGTATCCTCGGAGCGCTTAACCCACCCCTGCTCGGTGAGTGTCAGCAAGCAGTGATCGATATCGGTATGCAAAACGGATGGGATAATGATAAAATCGCCCGTTTTTTATCATTGGTGCCGATAGGTCGGCATGTGTGGGAGCTCGCCGAAAAATGCGGACCAGAAATCTCTACGGCCTATTGGAGAGTGGTGCGGCCTCACATCTGCCGAAATGATGGGGATTTGGAGTTTGTGGTTGAACGCTTTCTGGAAGTCAAACGACCACGAACGGCTCTAAATTACTGTAAATTTGCTCTGAGCAAAGTGGCGACCAAACAGCTTTTTGAGGCGCTTCAGTCATATTCTTTTGGAGAAGAAACAACCGGGCCACATCTGGATTCCTGGCATTTGGCTGAGATGTTGAAGCGGTTGGAGGAGAGCGGCGAGATTGAGAGAATGGCCCTCGTGCAACTCGAGTTTGGATTGTTTCCGGTGCTTGGGTATGGTCATGAGGATCGTGCGGCAGTTTTATATGAGTCAATAATGTCAGAGCCGGCGCTTTTCGTCGAACTGATATGTCTGCTTTATAAGCCTGAACACGGGGAACGAGAAGAAGAACCCTCCGATGCAATTCGGGCCGCTGCGGAACGAGCCTGGGATGTTCTGCATGCATGCAAGCGACTGCCTGGAACTCGAGTGGATGGCAGCATTGACGCCGATAAGTTTAATCAATTCTTTGAGGAAGCACAGGCTTTGTGTTGCCAGGCCGATCGCGCAACAATGTGTGATCAAACGTTGGGTCAAATACTTGCCCATTCACCGGCTGATGCTGATGAAACCTGGCCGTGCATTGCTGTAAGAGAACTTCTTGATCGACCGGAGTTGGAGGAAATGCGGGAAGGTTTTTGTACTGGTGTTTGGAACAAGCGAGGCACTACTACGCGCTCTCCTTGGGATGGCGGCAATCAGGAGCGTAAGTTGGCGGACTACTTTCGAGATCAGGCCGAAAAGATGCAGAATTCTCACCCCAATGTTGCGGCAATGCTGGAAAGTATTGCCAAGAGTTACGAAAGAGACGGTAAAAGCGAAGACAACGAGGCCAACCTAAGAAAAGAGAGTTTTTAGGCCGGTTGCCAAAAGCATCTCTTCAGTGTACTTTGGCGGCCATATGTTATGAGGTATATTCCGGCCTGATTGAGGGCCGTTAATGGTTTTATGGGAGTGTTGAAATGGCTGATAATATTATCGATGTAGTAATCGTCGGCGCCGGCTGCGCGGGGTTGCAGGCGGCGGTACACGCGGTGCGCAAGAAGGCCTCGGTGCTGGTGCTGGGCAAGCCCGAGAAGAGCAGTATCGCCCGGGCCCATGTGGAGAACTATCTCTGCGTGGACGGGGTTGCCGACGGCATCGAGATGCTGAAGATCGGGGTGGCGCAGGCCACCCGTTTCGGGGCCGAGTTGTGGGAGGAGGATGTTCTGCACATCGAGCAGCGGGAGCAGTTGTTCGCGGTCAAGTGCGAGAGCGGCCGCGAGGTGCTGGCCCGCACCCTGATCCTCGCCACCGGCACCTCCCGCAAGAAGCTCAAGGTGCCGGGCGAGAAGGAGCTTTCCGGCCGCGGGGTCAGCTACTGCGTTGATTGCGACGCCAACTTCTTCAGGAACGCCAAGGTGGCGGTGGTGGGCAACGAGTCTGCCGCCGTTGACGGCGCGCTCACCCTCACCGGCTACGCCTCGGAGGTCTATCTGGTCGCCAAGGAACTGGCGGTGACCGACGAGTTGCGCGCCCGTCTTGCCGAAAGCACGGTGGTGCTCAAGGAAGGGGCGTGGGTCAAGGAGATCGCCGGAGCAAACGCGGTGACCGGGCTCGCCCTTGATGACGGTTCCGTTTTGGAGGTGGAAGGGGTGTTCATCGAGCTTGGCGCCAAGGGGGCCATGGAGCTTGCCGTCAACATCGGCGTGCAACTCGATATGGAGACCTTTACCTATATCGATACCAACAAGCGGCAGGAAACCAACATCATCGGCATCTATGCGGCCGGTGATATCGCCGGCCCCCCGCATCAGATGGCCAAGGCGGTGGGCGAGGGGTGCGTGGCGGGCTGGGAGGCGGCCAACCACGCCAACAAGCTGAAGCGGGAAGCCGACGCGGCATGAGCGGTCGGCGCCGGCGGCATCGTTTCGTCGGCAAGCCGCAGGCTTTGGGCAGATGAGCGATCCGGACAGTCAATATATGGAGATGGCCCTCGCCGAGGCCCGGCAGGCGGCGACGCGCGGCGAGGTGCCGGTGGGGGCGGTGGTGGTGGGGCCGGATGGCGAGTTGCTGGCGGCCGACGGCAACCGGACCATCGAGCTTGCCGATCCCTCGGCGCATGCCGAGATGCAGGCCATGCGCGCGGCCGGCATCAGGCTCGGGAACTATCGCTTGACAGGTTGCACCCTCTATGTAACCTTGGAGCCTTGTGTGATGTGCGCGGGGGCCATGGTACACGCGCGGATCGGTCGCCTGGTTTACGGGGCCGCCGACCCCAAGACCGGCGCCATCGCAAGCGTCTACCGCATCGGCAGCGACGGCCTGCTCAATCATCGTTACCAGGTCACCGGCGGCGTGCTGGCTGCAGAGGCGGCCGGCCTGTTGCAGGGGTTTTTCAAGAGCCGCCGCGCAAACGGCGGCAACACCGGCAACGGCCTCGGGGGATGAGCGCCGCGCACCGGGATAATATGGATACCGACCAGGAGAGGTGCCGGAGTGGTCGAACGGGACGGACTCGAAATCCGTTGTGCCCGTCAGGGCACCGTGGGTTCGAATCCCACCCTCTCCGCCAAATTTGATTCGCATGGCAACACGGGCGCAACGGTCGCCTTACAGTGGGTTGGTTAAATTTGCCCACCGTCTGAAAAAGTCGGTGAATTTTTTTTTGATTTGGGTATAATCCCCAACTTCTCCTTCGGGAGGGTATTATTGTTGCTGACGTCGCCTCTGCAAGTGCGGCAGTAAATAGAACAATAATCGCGCGGAGAGGTGTCCGAGAGGCCGAAGGAGCACGCTTGGAAAGCGTGTGTGCGGCAACGTACCGTGGGTTCGAATCCCACCCTCTCCGCCATACAGGTCTTGAGTTTGATAGCCGGGTCCTGCGCAACAAAGGCTCGCGAACCCCGCCAGGTCCGGAAGGAAGCAACGGTAGTGAGTACCTTTGTGTGCCGCAGGGGTGCCTGGCTATCATTTTTTGAGCGATAGACCATGTCATATCTTGTCCTCGCCAGAAAGCATCGTCCCCAGACCTTCTCCCAGGTCGTCGGGCAACGCCCCGTCGTCCGCACCCTGCAGAACGCCCTTGCCCGTGGCCGGGTCGCCCATGCCATGCTCTTCAGCGGCGTGCGCGGCGTCGGCAAGACCACCCTCGCCCGCATCATGGCCAAGGCGATCAACTGCGACGCCCTGGTCGATAACGAACCCTGCAACCAGTGTGATTCCTGCCGCGAGATTGCCGCGGGCTCGGCCGTTGATCTGCACGAGATCGACGGCGCCTCCAATCGCGGCATCCAGGAGATCCGCGAGCTCAAGGAGAATATCCGTTTTTATCCCGCCCGGGGTCGCTACAAGATCATCATCATCGATGAGGTGCACATGCTCACCACCGAGGCCTTCAACGCCCTGTTGAAGACCCTGGAGGAGCCGCCCGCCCACGTCTATTTCATGTTCGCCACCACCGAGTTGCACAAGGTGCCGATCACCATCCTCTCCCGCTGCCAGCGCTATGAGCTGCGGCGGGTGCCCTTTGTCGAGCTGGTCGCCTTCTTTAAAAAACTCGCCGCCGAGGAATCGGTCTCCATCTCCGAGCGTGCCCTGGAGATGATCGCCACCGAGGCCGGCGGCAGCGTCCGCGACGGCTTGAGTCTGCTCGACCAGATCTTCTCCTTTGGCGGCGAGGCGGTAACCGACGACGACGTCACCCAGGTGCTGGGGCTGGTGGATCGCTCCACCCTGCATGGGCTGGCGACGGCGCTGTTGGCCGGCGATTTGGGGACCTGTCTTGAACTGCTTGACCGCAGCTATGGGGCCGGGATCGATCTCAAACGGTTTGCCAACGATCTGCTCGGGTTCTTCCGGGCCATGCTTGTTTGCAAGAACAGCCGACAGTCGGAAGGCCTGCTCGATCTCTCCGATC
>JAOUHH010000337.1 GCA_029865195.1 Desulfobulbaceae bacterium | reverse complement strand
GATGCAATCGGTCGCCATCGAGGGCGATGCCGCCGCCTTGCTTGCGAAGTGCAAGGACAAGGTGGTGATCTGGAACGAGATGCTCGACGGCGCCTTTGGTGCCAAGCTGCGGCCGTCGTTGGTTTGATGCCGCGGCAGGGCGGGGCGCACGGTTTTACCTTGCAAACGGCCCCGAGTACATTATAATTTCATGTTTTGATGAAATAGCAAGGTGTCAAGCAGGCCGCCGATCTTGGCGGTCGGCTGCGCCTTTCAAGCTCTTCAGTTGTGGAGGATTACGGATATGGGAAAATGCAGCGGCGGTTCCTGCGGCAGCAAAAAGGAAGGCTCCTCCTGCGGGTCCGCGGATGCGACCATTGCCCGGCAGAACGTGGCCATCGAGACATCGCTGGGCAAGATCAAGAACAAGATCCTGGTGATGAGCGGCAAGGGGGGGGTGGGCAAGAGCACCGTTTCCACCAACCTCGCCCTCGGCCTTGCCAATCGTGGCTACAAGGTGGGGCTGATGGATGTCGATCTGCACGGCCCGGACATCTGCCGGATGCTGAATCTGACCGACAAGATTCCCGACCGCCAGAGCAAGAACGATCTCCTGCCGCCCATGCAGTACAGCGACAACCTCAAGGTGATCTCCCTCGAATACATGATGGAGAACCGGGACGATCCCATCATCTGGCGGGGGCCGCTGAAGATTCAGGCGATCCGTCAGTTCATCGCCGACATGGATTGGGGCGAGCTCGACTATCTGGTCATCGACGCCCCTCCCGGCACCGGCGACGAGCCGCTCACCGTTTCCTCCACGATCAAGGACGCCCATGCCCTGGTGGTGACCACCCCGCAGGAAATCGCCTTGGCCGATGTGCGGAAGTCGTTGAATTTCTGCAATCACGTCAAGATGAAGGTGGTCGGCCTGGTCGAGAACATGAGCGGCCTGGTCTGCCCCCACTGCAACAAGACCGTCGAGATCTTCAAGAGCGGCGGCGGCGAGAAGACCGCCAAGGATTTTAAGATCAACTTCCTCGGCAAGATTCCCATGGACCCCAAGGTGGTGCTGGGCGGCGATGACGGCCAGCCGTATCTCGCCTCCCACACCGACAGCCCGGCGGTCGCCGCCTTCACCGAACTGGTGAACCGGGTGGAGAAGGCGATGGCGGCAAAGCCCGTCCTCGCCATGGCCTCCAGTTGCGGCTGCGGCGGGGTCTGTAACCCGGACACCTGCGATTGTTGATCCCCGTGGCCGCGCCATTTTACGGCGCGGCCGCTTTCAATGCGAGCGAAGAGGTAAGGCATGATTCTCAGACAGATCACGGTCGGCATGATGGGGGTTTGTTGTTATCTGGTGGCTTGCCCGGAGAGCAAGAAGGGGTTGCTCATCGACCCCGGCGGCGATGAGGAGAAGATCCTCGCCCTCTGCGACAAGGAAGGGGTGACCCTGGAATACATCGTCGCCACCCACGGCCATCCCGACCATGTCTGCGGCAACCTGCGGATCAAGCAGGCCACCGGCGCGCAGATCGTCATGCATGAGGCGGATGAGGCCTTTTTCAACGAGCCCCAGGTCGTGGAGTATTTCTCCATGCTCGGCCTGCCCTTTTCCCCGCCCGCCGACCGCACGGTCCGCCACGGCGATGTCCTCACCGTCGGCTCCGTCGCCATCAAGGTTCTCCACACCCCGGGGCACACCCCGGGCGGCATCTGCCTCTACGACGGGCAGGCCAACCTCTTCGCCGGCGACACCCTTTTTGTCGGCGGCGTCGGCCGCACCGATTTCCCCGGCGGCGACTCCCGGCAACTGCTCACCTCGATCAAGGAACAACTCCTCACCCTGCCGCCCGAGACGGTGGTCTGGCCCGGCCATGGCTATGGCGGCGCGCAGTCGACCATCGGCGAGGAAAAGGCCTCCAATCCCTTCTTGACCGGCGGCTGGTGGTGATTTCGGATGCGTGAAGTCGTTCTGGGTACCGCCGGCCATGTCGATCATGGCAAAACAAGCCTGATCCGCGCCCTTACCGGCATCGACACCGACCGCCTGAAGGAGGAGAAGGCGCGGGGGATCACCATCGAGCTGGGGTTTGCCCATCTCGACCTTCCCTGCGGCCGCCGCTTGGGGATCATCGACGTGCCTGGCCACGAGCGGTTCGTCAAGAACATGGTGGCGGGCGCCACCGGCATCGATCTGGTCGCCTTTGTCATCGCCGCCGACGAAGGGGTGATGCCCCAGACCCGCGAGCATTTCGAGATCTGCAAGCTCCTCGGGGTGCGGCAGGGGCTGGTGGTCGTCACCAAGAAGGACATGGTCGATGCCGAATGGCTCGCCCTGGTGCAGGATGACATCCGGCAGTACCTGGCCGGCAGTTTTCTTGAAAACGCCCCGATGTACGCGGTCTCCGCCGTCACCGGCGAAGGGATCGAGGCGGTGCGCGACGAG
>JAOUHH010000336.1 GCA_029865195.1 Desulfobulbaceae bacterium | reverse complement strand
GTATGGCGAACATTATATAGGATAGCGCACGGGGAGGGAAGATGCTACCGGTTCGTGGCCGGGGCCTGCATCAGCACCATGTCGCCCGACTTGACGCGCTGCCCGCCTGCAAGCGCGTTGACGTGCTGGACTGCGACCGCGCATTTGACGGTGAAGAGGAAGAAGATGGGGGCGGCGGATTCCGAGAGGGTCTCGAAGTTGCCCTGCCCCTTGCTGACAATGAGGTCGGCGTTGGCAAAGGCCTTCTGGAAAGCGGCGCTGCACTGGCTGAGCGGGGTGCCGGGGCAGGCGGTGCCGTTGTCGATCACCGCGCAGATGTTGTCGATGCCGCAGGTCTTGGCGTCGGCCAGCAGGGCGTCGTTGATGATCGGCCGCCCCTTCACCGCCACGGTAACCTTCTCCGGCCCCAGTTGCTCGATGAGCAGGGTGTCAAAGACCAGCTCGCCGCAGTTGTCGGCAAGAAAGAGGATGGATTTCGCCTGCTCTGCGGCCTTGCGCAACCGCTCGCCGTCGTTGATCGCAAGCTGCCGCTCCAGGCAGGTGTTGATGGTCTTTCTGGCGTCGAAATCGTGATGGGCGCCGTAATCGATGATGTTGCCGGCGATGGCGAACTTGATCGCGACGGCGAGCGGGTCGGCGGCGCTGGCGATCTGTTCGCGGGCCATGGGGGCGAGTTCCAGGGCCAGGCGGTTGCTCTCATCTTTGAGGGCGATGAAAGGATCGGGGCAGCCGGCGGCCTCGGCGATCATCCCGTAAAGGGCGACCGCGTTTTCCGGCGGGCTGACCCCGAGATCGAAGGTGGTGAGCAGGCGGGCGGCCTGGTCGAGGATCTCCTTTTGCAGGGCGGTGTCCGCGGTGGCGATGCGGGCGGTGTAGAGCGCCTGCCGCATGAAGCAGGGCAGGCAGTCGAGGGCGGTTTGCATGGGTTCAGGGCCGTTGGCCGGTGGGTTTGAGGAGATAGTCGTGCTTGATGTTGCCGAGGGCGGCGAAGATGTTGCCCTTGATGCTTTCGTCCTGCCGGTACAGGTCGGTGAGCAGGGTGCGCACCGTGCCCCGTTTGGAGTCCTCGGAGAGGGGGCAGGGGTTGGGGACCGGCGTCACCCCGATCTCCCGGCCCAGGGTGCGGATCTGTTCCTTTTCGAGATAGGCCATGGGGCGGATGAGGGCGAGGTTGCCGCCGAAGAGGTCCTGCCGGGGCACCATGGTGCTCAGGTTGCCGCTGTAGAACATGTTGAGGAACAGCGTTTCGATGATGTCTTCCTTGTGGTGGCCCAGCGCCACCTTGTTGCAGCCCTTTTCGCGGGCCAGCTCGAAGAGCCGGTTGCGCCGCTTCTTGGCGCAGTGGAAGCAGCCGCTCTTGCCGTTTTCGGCCTCCATCGCCCGGACCCCGAAGTCGGTGCGTTCGATGAGGTGGGGGATGTCGAGGATTTGAAACTGCTCCTCCATCAGGCGCGGCCCGTCGCCGCCGAAGCCCATGTCGATGTTGACGGCGAGCAGGGAGTAGGAGATGGGCGCCTTGCGCTGCCAGTGGCGGAGCAGCCAGCTCATCACCAGGCTGTCGATGCCGCCGGAGACGGCGAGCAGCACCCGGTCGCCGTCGGCCAGCATTTGGTAGTCGTGCATGGCCCGCCCCACCTGCCGGTTGACGGCCTTGTCGAGGACGACCGGTGACGGCTCGGCGGCAGGTAGGGCCTGCGAGGGTTGCGGTTGCATCTCGGCTGCGGTCTTACGGGCGGCGAAGCTGCGGGCAGGCTTCGAAGCGTTGGCGGATGCCCTCGGCGGCGAGGTCGGCGGCGGTGATCCATTTGAACTTGCGTTTGGCCGCGCCGGAAAAGGAGAGCAGGTTCTCGAAGAGGGATTTCTGGCTCTCGTCAAAGTAGCCGGAGCAGATGGTGCGGCCGCTCTTCACCGCCATCAGTTTGAAATCGAAGGCGACCGAGGCGGGCTGTTCGGCAGAGTAGTCGCTGCCCACCCGCTCGACAAAGCGGTTGACGGTGGTGATCAGCACCGCGTCGCCGGCCAGCCGCTGGCCGATCTCGCGGGCCTGTTCGGCGCGGCTCTTCCGGTAGCTCTCGCCCAGGGACTCGTGCTGATCGGCGGTGATGACCTTGACGTTGTCCATCTCGGCGAAATGCTCGGTCAGGAGGCGGTTCATCGTCTCGGCGCCACGGGTGAGCTGCTGCGCCCGTTCGAGGTTGGTCTGGTCGTCGCTGCTCACCAGGGTTTCCACCGGCAGGACGATGATCGTCAGGTGATCGGCGGACGGGGCCGGGGCGGGCGCCTTCTTGCTGCCGGCGCAACCGGTCAGCAGGAGGAGCGAGAGGGCCAGGGTGGTGATGACGGCTGGTATTTTCACGGGCATTCCTTTGGTTTGGCGTTGATGGGTTACAGCATGCCCTTGGAGGAGAGCACGCCCGCCGCACGCGGCTCCGGGC
>JAOUHH010000335.1 GCA_029865195.1 Desulfobulbaceae bacterium | reverse complement strand
CGGGGGTCCGGACAAACGGGGCGTTGCTGGCGACGATCTCCTGCATCCGCGCCTCAATCCGCTCGAAATCGTCAGGCGAGAAGGAATTGTTGAGATCGAAATCATAATAGAAGCCGTCGGCAATGGCCGGACCGATGGCCACCTTGACATCCTTGCCGTACAGATCCACCACCGCATGGGCCATCAGATGGGCCGCGCTGTGACGCAGAATCTCCAGCCCCTCCGCCATCTCGACGGTAATCGGCTCGAGGTCGCCGGCGGCATGCAGGGGCGCGGCAAGATCGACAATGGCGCCATCGACACGGACGGCGATGGTGCGCTTGCGCACCTTGTTGGAGACCAGTTCCTTGAGCGCCGCCTCGGCGGTTACACCGGCCGGAAATGATTTAGGCTCGCCGCCCTGCGCAGAAAGAGTGATGTCCGCCATGATCTTGCCATAACTCCGTTGTTCACGGTGCTTGCCGCAGAATGCGGCCGGTTGCCGGAACAAATAGGCTTCGCAACGATCCGATCGCAGCGAAGCCTCTTATAAAGAACGTCCGAAAACGTTATTTCGTCTGGTAGGCACGGGCGGATTTGAACCGCCGACCACTACAGTGTCAGTGTAGTGCTCTCCCACTGAGCTACGCGCCTATGCGTATTGAACGGCAACCGTTTAACAATTATTCCCCTGGCTGTCAAGAACAATGTCTGCCCCGGAAAGATTCTCGCCAAAATTATCGTCCGCCGCGATCGGCGTCGCTGCGGGCGTCGATGGCGCGGCTCAAGGTCAATTCGTCGGCGTACTTGATATCCATGCCCATGGGGATGCCGCAGGCAAGCCTGGTCACCCGCACATTCATCCCGCGCAACCTGTCGACCAGATAGGAGGCGGTGGCCTCCCCCGGCACCGTGGAACTGGTGGCGATCAACACCTCCCGCACCTGCTGCCGCCGCACCCGCTGCAGCAAGGCATGCACCTTGATCTCTTCGGGGCCGATGCCATCCATTGGCGACAGCACGCCGTGCAGGATATGGTACTGCCCCTTGAAGGCCCCGGTTTTCTCGATGGCCATAAGATCGGCGGGCTCCTCAACCACGCAGACCTGCCGCGGATCACGCCGGGTATCGTCGCAGATCCGGCACGGATCGGTCTCGGAAAAGGCGAAGCAGTTGCCGCACAGCCCGATCGCGCCGTGCAGGTCAAGCAGTTCACGGCCAAGGGCCTGGGCCTCGGCCGCCGGCCGCCGCAGGATATGCAGGGCGAGCCGGGTGGCGGTCTTCTTGCCGATACCCGGCAGCCGGTTGAGATCGTTGATCAGCCGGGCCAGCGGCGGTGGTACGACATCCATGATTCCCCCGCGCCCCTAAAAAAGACCCGGAATCTTGATTCCGCCGGTCAGCTTACCCATTTCCTGCTGGATCAGCTCCTGGGCCTTGGCCATCGCATCGTTCACCGCCGCGGCCACCAGATCCTGGAGCATGGCGACATCATCGGGGTTTACCACCTCCCGGTCGATGGTGATTTTCAGCAGTTGATGGCGGCCGTTGACGGTGGCCGCAACCATGCCGCCGCCCACCGTCGAGGTCACCTGCTTGCGGGCCAGTTCCTCCTGCATCTGCTGCATCCGGCCCTGAAGCTGCTGGGCCTGCTGCATGAGCGCGCTCATATCCATGCAAATCACTCCGTAAGATCAAACTCTATCGACTTCTGGGGCCGGTGCGAATGCCGACCACCTGCGCATTGAAAACCTCGCTGGTCACCTGCACCAACGGATCGTTGGCCAGTACCCGCCGCTCTTCCTGCAACTCGTCGCGACCGTCGTCGGCCGCAGCCCCCGGCTCCGCCCCCCGAACGCTGATCCGCACCCGCAGCTCCTTCTGGAAGAAATCCTGGGCAAACTGGGTCAAATACTTGAGGTTGTCCGGGTCCTGCAAGACCTTGCATTCGGAGGCGACCGCAAAGCGGATCACCAGTTCCCCTTTCTCCTCGCGGGTGGAGGCGTTGAGGCTCAACGACTGTGCCATCCACGGCTTGCGGTCCTTGACATACTCGATAAACTCTTCCCAGTGCCGCCGCACCTCCTTGGCGCGGGTCTGAATCACCACCGGCTCCGGGGCCGGCCTTTCCTTCGCCGCCGGCACCGTGGCCCGCTCGTCAGGGGTGGCGTCTTCTTTTGCGGCCGACGGTCGGCCGGCAGCGGCTGCGGCGGTTGGCGTGGGCGATGGCCCGCCCGCCTCGGCAACGGCTGTAGTCACAGATGGGGCCTGCGCGGAAGGCTCGGCGGTGGTCAGGACACCCGCCGCGGCCGGGGCCGCAGGGGCTGCGGCCGGTACCGGCGTCACCCCGCGCAACACCCCGTCGAGCCGGGCCAGGAGATCGGTAACCGGCGTCACCGCCCCCACCTGCGCCGCCCGGACAAAGGCCATCTCCAGCACCAAGCGCGGCCGGGAGGAATACT
>JAOUHH010000126.1 GCA_029865195.1 Desulfobulbaceae bacterium | reverse complement strand
GCGGTGAGTGAGCCGATCACGATCTTCGCCTTGATCGTCAACGGAATCCTTGCCTGATCGTCGCTGATCCAGACGACCGGGTCACCGGTCTTTTTGTACAGACCCTTGAACGGCAGTTGCGGGCGCACCCTGATTGCCGTGATTTCCCCGAAAATGCTCTGTATCTTCTCTTTTGTCTCAACCTGCACCATGACTTCGTGCCGTTTTTCGTCCGCAAAGGTCGGCACCATCAACTGGGTTCCGACTACCATCGGGAGGGCTCGCATGATCATAAACGAGGCGAATTCGTTGTGGACCGGACCGGAAACGGTATAGGTCACCATTGCCGCATCGTTTTTTCGGTAGGTGACAATCCCCTCTGCTTGATCGTAGGTGGTCAGTTTGGTGTTGCGCCGGCGTCCTTCGCGCTGATCGAACCGGTAGCGTGTGGGTAGGCGGGCAGGGCCTGAGACGATGGTCTCGAAATTGTCCTCCACCGGATAAAAAACGTCCAGCAGTCCGGCCGATTTGGCCGTAACCCGGATGGTATAGCGATCTTGCCCGTCTTGGTCCGGCAGCAGTTGGATAATGAGTTCTCCGGCCGGAATACCAAGCCAGGATATTTCGTAATGCAGGAGTTCTTCCTGTGAATAGACCTCTTGCAGGCTTTCAAGGGTAGCAGCCGGGATCGTGGCAGCCGTTGCCGCGCCAAGGGGCCATGAGGCGCAGATGGCAAGCAAGAGGGCGGCCAGAAAAGCCTTGCGTTTTGGCGGAACTTTTTTATCATGTGATGAGTTGGAAGACATCGTTATCGCTAATTATTCCTAATGGTTGGGTTGTGCTCCGGCCGGTCGGATGAGGGTGTCACCGTTCATTATACACATTTCGCAAGCCGATGACATGGGGTGGATAAAATCAACCGACGACCATGGCGTCGCTGAAGGGAGCTAGAGCTGATGGACGAAAGTGATTTCAGGCAGCCAGATGAATCCGACAATTCCCTGAGTGACGAGGAGAATCGGATTTATGAAGAGGCGATAGCGAAACTGCGAAGCGAACTGGATCAGGGGCGAATCTTTGATCAGGCCTGTGAGTGTCTCGAGGGCATTGAGCAGGAACTGCGGGCGTTGATTATCGACGATTTTTTGAAGATCATTATTGCCGAGGATCATTTCGGTAGCGGCAAGGACATCGATGATATCGCCTTGAGCCTGGGGATTCCTTACGAGACCGTGGAGACGGCACGTGCGGAAATGCTGCAGGAGGTCGGCGCTGAAATGGCCGCCCAGTATCGGAAGAATATCGAGCAGACTACCCATTAATCTTCTTCGGGCTGTCAGAAGTAGTCCAGTTGTCTTCACCCTTGGCCGCCCTCTCGATGATTATTCTCGTCAAATTTGTTTGGCAATTCCCTCGCGTATTTAAATTTTCAGGCTTCATGGATTCGGTTATGCTGGTCGTGACCTGATGCTATGTGGATACTGTCTTACCTTTTGGTCTAGGTGCGGGTTGTGTATTTGATCACGGCGGCAACAGAAATGGAGATGGCGCCCGTCCGTCAGAGGTTGGCGGGGTGTAGCGGCGTTGATTTCCTGGTGACCGGTGTCGGCATGCTTGAGGCCACCCTTGGTCTGTGTCGGAGGTTTCGTCAATCAGGAGAGGCGTTGCACGGGGTGGTCAACCTGGGTATTGCCGGGGCCTATGTCGATACCGGCGTCAAGATGCTCGATCTCTGTCTGGCCAAGCGGGAAATCATCGGGGATCTCGGCGTCAGCAGCGGGGAGCAGGTTTTCCCTTTTTCCGATGCGGCGATCCGGCCACCCATGGAATTTTCCTTGCAAAACCCCTTGCTGGTGCGGGCGTCAGCCATTCTTGAGGAGAATGAAATCTCGTATTACACCGGCGTTTTTGTCTCCGTAAACGCGGTTAGCGGCAGTCGAAGCCGTGGTATATTTTTCCGTGATCAGTATTCCGCCATCTGTGAAAATATGGAGGGCGCTGCCATTGCCCGCACCTGTGCCGCGTATGGCGTTGATTGCCTGGAACTGCGTTCCGTCAGTAATATGGTTGTAGACCGCGATCCTTCCCGTTGGCGGCTTGCCGAGGCGATTGACGCCTGTGCCCTGGTCGCCGGGCAACTGATCCCTGAACTGGTTGCCCGTTCATGAAGAACGTTCGCCCGCTGTCCATCGGATTTTCACCTTGTCCCAACGACACCTTCATCTTCCATGCCCTGATGCATGGATTGGTGGCAGATCCACGCATCGAGTTTGCTCGTGAAACCCTGGCCGACGTTGAAACCTTGAACGAATGGGCCTTGTCGGCCAGGCTTGATGTCAGCAAGATTTCGTTTCACGCCTTTGGGCATGTCCTTGATGATTACATCCTGCTTGCCGCCGGCAGCGCCCTTGGCCGTGGCTGCGGGCCGTTGCTGGTGGCCGGCAGGCCGTTAAGCATCGACGAGCTTGCCGACAAACGGGTGGCGATCCCCGGCAATTATACCACCGCCGCGATGCTGCTGCGGCTCTTTGCCCCCCGGTGCGGCAACCTCGTGGTTATGCGTTTTGACCGGATCATGCCGGCGCTCGCCGCCGGTGAATGCGATGCCGGGGTGATCATCCATGAGAGCCGCTTCACCTATCCGCAATACGGTCTGCAACTCCTACAGGATCTCGGTGCTTGGTGGGAGTCGGTTTCTGGTCATCCCATTCCGTTGGGCGGCATTGTCGCCAGGCGGGCGCTTGGCTGTGAAAAGATCGGCCATATCCAGCAACTGATCAAGGAATCGGTCCGCTGGGCGTTTGCCCATCCCGATGACAGTCGACCGTACATCCGGCAGCATGCCCAGGAAATGGACGAGCAGGTGACCCGCAGCCATATCGGTCTGTATGTGAATTCCTACTCTGAAGATCTCGGTGCTAAAGGGGTGGAGGCGGTGGGAGAATTTATCTTTCGTGGCAGGGCCGCAGGCGTGATTCCCGCTGGCCGGGACGACTGGTTTGCCGCCGACAATCGTGCTTGACAACTTTTTCAAAATGGCTATATAGTTCTTCTCTTTATGTGTAGAGAAATCAGCCTTCAGCTTGCCCGGACGGCATTTTTCCAAGACGGCCGAGAGAGTTCCTCAAACGTAAATTCTCGATCCTGAGAACGTTTAGATAATTTTAAAGACAGGAAGATATTTATGAAAATCTCTGGTGCTCAGGCATTCATCAAATGCCTTGAAGAACAAGGTGTGGAGGTCATTTTTGGCTTTCCCGGCGGTGCGGTCATCGATCTCTACGATGAGTTGTTGAAACAGGATAAGATCACCCACGTACTCGTTCGCCATGAGCAGGCCGCGGTTCATGCTGCCGATGCCTATGGCCGGGTCAGGGGTGAGGTTGGCGTTGCCTTGGCAACCTCCGGGCCAGGCGCCACCAACACCGTTACCGGTATCGCCTCCGCCTATTGCGATTCGATTCCGATGGTGGTTTTCACCGGCCAGGTACCGACCATGCTGATCGGCAACGACGCCTTTCAGGAGGTCGACATCGTCGGTATCACCCGTCCGGTGACCAAGCATAACTATCTGGTGAAAAAAGCCGAGGATCTGGTTCCGACCATCCGCGAGGCCTTCCATATCGCCCGTACCGGTCGCCCCGGTCCGGTCCTGGTCGACCTGCCCAAGGATGTCATCAGTGCCATGATCAATTTCCCTGAGCCGCAACCGATCAAGATGCGTACCTACCGGCCCACCTATGAGCCGCATCCTGGCCAGATCGAAAAGGCGTGCAAGGCGATTCTGAAGGCCAAGAAGCCGGTGATCTACGCAGGCGGCGGTGTTATCGCCTCCAACTCCAGCGAGGAACTGACCGAGCTTGCCACCAAACTCGGTATTCCGGTCACCATGACCCTGATGGGGCTGGGCGGTTTCCCCGGTACCCACGACCTTTCCATGGGCATGCTGGGCATGCACGGCACCTATTACGCCAATATGGCGGTGGCACATTGTGATCTGCTCATCGCCGTCGGCGCCCGCTTCGACGACCGGGTTACCGGCCGCATCGACGCCTTTGCGCCCCATGCCAAGATCATCCATGTTGATATCGATCCCTCATCGATCAGTAAGAATGTCGGGGTAGACATTCCCATCGTCGCTGACTGCAAACATGCGCTGACCGCCATGAATAGCTGGTTGGATCGCACAGAAGCGTGCGACGCGGCAGCGACCGTCAAGAAACATGAGCCGTGGCGAAATGAAATCGACGCCTGGAAGAAGAAACATCCCCTTGGCTATGTGCAGGACAGCGATATCATCAAGCCGCAGTTTGTGGTTGAAAAGCTCCATGAACTCACCGGCGGCAATGCCATCATCACCACCGAGGTCGGCCAGAATCAGATGTGGGCCGCGCAGTTCTACAAGTTCAATAAGCCCCGCAACTTCATGACCTCCGGCGGTCTCGGCGTCATGGGTTATGGCTTCCCGGCTGCCATCGGCGCCCAGATGGCCGCTCCCAACCGCACCGTTATCGATATCGCCGGTGACGGCAGCCTGCAGATGAATATTCAGGAACTGGCCACCGCCCGGCAGTATAAATGTCCGGTGAAGATCGCCATCCTCAACAACAATTACCTGGGAATGGTCCGGCAGTGGCAGGAGTTGTTCTACGACAAACAGTATTCCGCCACCGTGCTTGATGTCGCCCCCGACTTTGTCCTTCTGGCCCAGGCATACGGCGCCGTGGGCCTGCGCGCCCGGAAGCCCAGCGAGGTCGAACCGGTGATCAAGGAAGCTCTGGCAACCGACAACACGGTCATCATGGATTTTGTTATCGCCAGGGAGGAAGGCGTCTTCCCCATGGTTCCGGCAGGGAAGGCAACCACCGAGATGTTGCTGGTCTAATTCATTCGTCTTGAACATAATAGGGTAGTGATATGAAACATACCATTTCCGTACTTTTGCAAAATAAACCAGGTGTGCTGTCCCGGGTTACCGGCCTGTTCAGCGGCCGCGGCTTCAACATTGAAAGCCTCTCGGTCAATCAGACCCTGGAGGCCGACGTTTCCTGTCTGACCCTGGTCACCACCGGTGACGACGCCATCGTCGAACAGATCACCAAGCAGCTGCACAAACTGATCGATGTCATCAAGGTCACCGACAACAGCGAAACAGACTGTGTCGAGCGGGAGATGATCTTGATCCGTGTGAAGGCCGAGGCCAATACCCGTGCGGAGGTGCTGCGGATCATCGATATTTTCCGTGGCAAGGTGGTTGATGTCGGTCCCAAGACCTACATGATCGAGATGACCGGCAACGCCCACAAACTGCAAGCAGTTGTCGACCTTCTGCGTCCCATCGGCATCCAGGAGATCGTGCGGACCGGAACCATTGCCATGATCAGGGCGCATAAGAATTAACGGTCATGTAATGACATTGTGGTGCCGACAGCCGGCACCCTTGATGAACTGACAACCGGTACCAATGCAAGCGGCCACAGAAGCCACTTGCTCCGGCTGTCGGTTCATTTTATTATGGGCATTTAAAAATACGGCGTAACCTGTATCGCCGTAGCATGCAGCTGTATGGGGGTTTATGAAAGAACCACGCATTCCCGTGGCACGGGAAGGGTATCCGTTCATCGGCTTTGCTGCCTTTGCGACCATTCTTTTCGCCATTATCCGCTACGATTGTTTTGCCATCGCCTCCCTGGCGGTAACCGCCTTTGTTCTCTATTTCTTCAGGGACCCGTCGCGTATCTCCGGTGATGAAAAAGATGTCATGGTCTCCCCAGCCGATGGTAAGGTAATTGTCATCGACAAGGTATTTGACGACCGCTTCGTCAAGGAGCATGTCTACAAGGTCAGCATTTTCATGAATGTTTTCAACGTGCATGTCAATCGCTTCCCCTTCAGCGGCGAGGTCAAGAAGATCCATTATTCCCCGGGCAGGTTCTATTCGGCCGACACCGAGCGGGGCGCCCTGCACAATGAATATTGCGCCGTCACCATGGAAACCGAGACCGGGCGGCGGATGGCCGTAGTGCAGGTTGCTGGTCTCATCGCCCGTCGCATTGTCTGCTGGGTGCGCCCCGGCGACCGATTGGAGCGTGGCGAACGATACGGCTTGATTCGTTTTGGCTCCCGGGTTGATCTGTATCTGCCCCTGCAAACCCAGCTTGAGGTGAAGATCGGCCAGAAGGTCAGGGCCGGTGAAACAGTGTTGGGATATCTCTCCTGAATAAGATTGCCACTGTGGTTGAAGCCCCGTGCCGGATGAAGCCCCCACGCGGTAAATTAGGGAGGACGTTGTGATGAAATTAACTGGACATGGTGACGCAGAGCATACCCATCCACGGGGGACGATCTGCCTGCTGCCCAGCCTGTTGACCACGGTCAGCCTGTTCAGCGGTTTTTATGCCATTATTTCCGCCATCAACGGTGATTTTTATACCGCCGCGGTGGCGATCCTCGTTTCCGGTATTTTTGACGGTCTGGATGGCCGTGTGGCCCGCCTCACCGGCACCTCAAGCCAGTTCGGGATGGAATACGATTCACTCTGCGATCTGGTTGCCTTCGGGGTTGCACCGGCGATTGTCGCCTACCTCTGGACATTGCAGGGGTATGGCCGTTATGGCTGGCTGGCCGCGTTCCTCTACGTGGCTACCACCGCGCTCAGGCTTGCCCGATTCAACACCCAGGATGCCACCGCTGCCAGCAAGGAATTCACCGGCCTGCCATGTCCGGCTGCCGCCGGGATGATCGCCACCTCGGTGCTCTTCTGTCTGTTTGTCGATGTCACCGGCCAGGTGAAGGATTTCGCGATGCTGGCCATGGTCTATTTTCTCTCCTACCTGATGGTGAGCACCCACAGATATTTGAGCTTCAAGCACCCTGAAACCACCCGGGCCAAGGCATTTCATGTCTTGGTGGGAATGGTGCTGGTGATTATCCTCATCGCCACCGAGCCGCAGATCACGCTCTTTTTCATCGCCATGATTTACGTGTTGTCCGGGCCGCTGGTCGGGCTGTATCACCTGCTGTTCAATGGCAAGAAATCCATCGGCAGCGCCGAGAAAACGATCTGAACCTTACTTGTTGATTTTCCTCAAGCACGGAGCAAGAGACGCCATGTCTGACAAAATATACATATTCGATACCACCCTTCGGGACGGCGAACAGTCGCCCGGCGCCAGCATGAACATGCAGGAGAAGTACCGTCTGGCGCAGCAGCTGGTTAAATTGAATGTCGATATCATCGAGGCCGGCTTCCCGGTTGCCTCGGCCGGCGATTTCGAGTGCGTCAAGTATATCGCCGACAACATCAAGGGCGTGCAGGTGGCCGGATTGGCCAGATGCCACCAGAAGGACATTGACACCGCCTGGGAAGCGCTCAAGAACGGCGAAAACCCAAGAATCCATACCTTTCTCGCCACCTCCGACATCCATCTCAAGCACAAGCTGCGCATGAGCCGGGAGGAAGTGCTCGAGCGGGCGGTGGCGATGGTCAAACATGCCGCCAAGTACACCTCCAACGTCGAATTTTCCGCCGAGGATGCCTCCCGCAGCGATCTTGATTTCGTCTGCAAGGTGTTCGAGGCGGTGATCAACGCCGGGGCCACAACCCTCAATTTCCCCGACACCACCGGCTATGCGATGCCGGATGAATTCGGCGAGCAGATCCGCTATCTGATCAACAACATCCCCAATATCCACAAGGCGGTGTTGAGCGTGCACTGCCATAACGATCTCGGCCTGGCGGTGGCAAATTCCCTGTCCGCGATCAAGAACGGCGCCCGACAGGTGGAATGCACCATCAACGGCATAGGCGAGCGGGCCGGCAACACCGCCATGGAAGAGGTGGTGATGGGGTTGCGCACCCGCGGCGACCGGTTCCCGTATCATACCGAGGTGGTCACCGAGCATATCCACGCCTCCAGCCGGATGGTCACCACCATCACCGGCCTGCCGGTGCAGCCCAACAAGGCCATTGTCGGCGCCAACGCCTTTGCCCATGAATCCGGCATCCATCAGGACGGGATGTTGAAGGAACGTTCGACCTACGAGATCATGGACCCGTGTCATATCGGCCTCAACAAGGGCAACCTGGTGCTCGGCAAACATTCCGGCCGCCATGCCCTGAAGGATCGAGTCGAAACCATGGGCTATGCGCTTACGGCCGAGGAG
>JAOUHH010000125.1 GCA_029865195.1 Desulfobulbaceae bacterium | reverse complement strand
GGCGGCACCATAGGCCTCCATCGCCCACACCTCCATCTCACCGAGACGCTGACCGCCGAACTGAGCCTTGCCGCCCAACGGCTGCTGGGTAACCAGCGAGTAAGGACCGGTGGAGCGGGCATGGATCTTGTCATCAACAAGATGATGCAGTTTCATGACGTACATGACACCCACCGTCACCTTGTTCTCAAAGGGTTCGCCGGTAAGCCCGTCATAGAGAACGGCCTGGCCGACCTCATCGACGCCGGACTCAACCAGCATCGCCCGAATCTCCGACTCGTTGGCGCCGTCGAAAACCGGGGTCGCCATATTGACGCCGTCGGCCAGGTTGTGGGCCACCTGCAGGAAATCCTCGTCGCTGAGCTCTGCGGCCAGGGCCTTGTATTCGTCCTTGGAGTAGACGGCCTGCAACTTCTTCTTGATCGCGGCCACATCATGCTTTTCGGCCATCGCCTGCAACTGCTCGCCAATACGCTTGGCGGCAAGACCGAGATGGACTTCGAGCACCTGGCCGACGTTCATACGGGAAGGTACGCCCAGGGGGTTCAAAACCACATCCACCGGGGTGCCGTCCGCGAAATAGGGCAGATCCTCTTCCGGCAGGATCCGGGAGACAACACCCTTGTTTCCGTGCCGGCCGGCCATCTTGTCGCCCACTGCCAACTTGCGCTTGACGGCGATATAAACCTTGACCATCTTGATCACGCCCGGAGGCAGATCATCACCCTTGCGACGCCGGGAGATCCGTGCCTCGTAACGGTCCTTGACCGCCTTGCTCTGGCTGTCGTAGCGCTCGAAGATCAGGTCGATCTCGCCCTCGAGCTTCTTGCGATCCGAGTAGTCGAGCCGCTTGATCTCGGCCAGCGGCAGCTGCTCGATGACCTCGCGGGTGATCTTCTTGCCCTTGGCCAGCAGCGTGGTGCCGTCCTTGGCAACGATACCCGACTTGCTGGTCTGGCCATTGAGGATATCGGCAAGTGCACTGCGTACGCCCTTCTTGAGACAGCGCAGCTCATCCTCCATATCCCGTTCGAGAATGGCCACCTCGGCATCCTCGATGGCCAAGGCGCGCTCGTCTTTCTCAACACCCTTGCGGGAAAAGACCTTGGCATCGATCACAACGCCCTCGACGCCGGGCGGCACCCGAAGCGAGGTATCCTTGACGTCGCCGGCCTTCTCGCCGAAGATGGCGCGCAACAGCTTCTCCTCGGGGGAGAGCTGGGTTTCGCCCTTGGGGGTTACCTTGCCCACCAGGGTATCGCCGGGCTTAACCTCGGCGCCGATCCGCACCACGCCTGAATCGTCAAGGTTGGCCAGTGCCTCCTCGCTGACGTTGGGGATATCGCGGGTGATCTCCTCCTTGCCCAGCTTGGTATCACGGGCAACGGTTTCAAAGACCTCGATGTGCAGCGAGGTGTAGACGTCTTCCTTGAGCATCCGCTCGCTGAGCAGGATGGAGTCCTCGAAGTTGTAACCGCGCCACGGCATGAAGGCGATGGTGATATTCTTGCCCAGCGCCAGCTCGCCACGGTCGCAGGCCGGGCCGTCGGCCAGGATCTGCCCCTTGGTGACCCGTTGCCCGGGCAGCACCAGCGGCCGCTGCGTAAAGCAGGTATTCTGGTTCGACTTCTTGTATTTATCCAGCCGATAGACGCCGATGCCGGTGGTAAAGCCATCGGTGCCGGGCTGATCGTAACGGACCACCACCCGGTTGGCGTCGGACTCCTCGACAATCCCGTCGCCGCCGGCCAGCAGGCAAACGCCGGAATCATGGGCCACCGTTCTTTCAAGCCCGGTACCGACCAGCGGCGCCACCGGCCGCAACAACGGCACACCCTGGCGCTGCATGTTGGAGCCCATCAGGGCGCGGTTGGCGTCGTCGTTTTCAAGGAACGGCACCAGGGAGGCGGCCACACTCACCAACTGGTTGGGTGATACGTCCATGTGCGTAACGTCGTCGGCCGAGGCGAACATAACCTCGCCATCCTGCCGGGCGATGAGGGTATCGGTGTCGATCTTGTCCTTCTTGCCGCCGCCGACCTTGGCCGGTGCAATGACATGCCCCTGCTCCTTGAGGGCCGACATGAAGATCACCTCTTCGGTGATCTTGCGCTTATCAACCTTACGATAGGGGGTTTCGATAAAGCCGTACTTGTTCACCCGCGCATAGGATGCCAGCGAGACGATAAGACCGATGTTCGGTCCCTCAGGGGTCTCTACCGGGCAGATACGTCCGTAATGGGTGGGATGAACGTCACGGACCTCAAAGCCTGCCCGCTCACGTGACAGACCGCCGGGTCCCAGGGCGCTCAAGCGCCGCTTGTGGGTAACCTCGGAGAGAGGGTTGGTCTGGTCCATGAACTGGGAAAGCTGGCTGGTGCCGAAGAATTCCTTGATAGCCGAGGTGATCGGCTTGGGGTTCACCAGATCGTGCGGCATCAGGGTCTCGACTTCCTGCAGGCTCATCCGTTCGCGGATGGCGCGTTCCATGCGGACAAGGCCCATCCGGTACTGGTTTTCCACCAACTCGCCAACCGTGCGCACCCGCCGGTTGCCGAGATGATCGATATCGTCGATGGGGCCCTGGTCATCCTTGAGCCGGACCAGATAACGTACCGCGAGCATGATGTCTTCCTTGCTCAGGGTGGTTACCGTGGTGTCGACATCGAGACCGAGCTTGGCGTTGATCTTGAAACGGCCGACCTCGGACAGATCGTAGGTGTCGGCATTGAAGAAGAGGTTGGCGAAAAACGCATTGGCAACCTCGACGGTCGGGGGGCTGCTGGGCCGCAGCCGGCGGTAGATCTCCAGCAACGCATCGCCGCTGGTGCTCGCCTTATCGAGGGCCATGGTCTTCCGGAACGAATCGGTAATTTTGACGCCGTCGATGAAGAGCAACTCGAAACTCTTGATATTGGCGGCGCGCATCGCCTCAATGTCCGCCTCGGTCAACTCGGAGTTACAGGCGACAAGCACCTCACCGCTGTCGGGAGCGAGCACATCGTTGGCAAGCACCTTGCCGATCAACTCCTCCGGCTCAACAGGCAGGGTCTTGATCCCGGCCTTGGAAAGTTTCTGTGCCAGAACCTTGGTAATCTTCCGTCCTTTCTTGGCGATAATCTCGCCGGTGGCGGCATCGATAAGATCGATTGGCGCCTTCTGCCCGGTCATGATGTCGGGATTGAAGGATTTGAGGATCTTGGTTTTGCTCTTGAAGGTAATGGTTTCAACGTCGTAGAAGAAACGCAGCAACTCTTCCGCGCTGTAGCCAAGGGCCTTCAGCAGGGTCGATACCGGGAACTTGCGGCGACGGTCGATGCGGACATAGAGGATATCCTTGGCATCGAACTCGAGATCGATCCAGGAGCCGCGAACCGGGATGATGCGGGCGGAATAGAGAAGCTTGCCGCCGACATGGGTCTTGCCGCCGTCATGGTCGTAAAAGAGACCGGGCGAACGTTGCAGCTGGCTGACGATAACCCGCTCAGTACCGTTGACCACAAACACGCCTGCCTTGGTCATCAGCGGAATGCTGCCGAGGTAAACATCCTGCTCCTTGATATCGCGAATGGACTGGACGCCGGTTTCGGCATCGATATCATAGGAAACAAGACGCACCGTTATCTTGACAGGGACCTCAAAGGTCATGCCGCGCTCGACACATTCCTCGACGGTATATTTCGGCTCACCGAAGGTGTAACGGACGAACTCAAGGGAACAGGCGCCGTTAAAATCGTGAATCGGAAAAACGCTTTTGAATATGCCTTGCAGGCCGGTATCAGTCCGATCATCCGGCTCGATGCCGGCTTGCAGAAAGGACTCATAGGAGAGTCGCTGCATCTCAATGAGATGCGGCTTATCGATGACCTTCTCGGTTTTCGCAAAACTTTTTCTGACTTTTTCAATCGTCTTCATTCAGTAATGCCCCCGTGTGAGTTTCGTGCGCGGAAAGGAGATATTCCTCTCAGCCACAGACCCTCATCGCGCATGCGGGCGACCTCAACCATCCGGCTGCAGGACCGCTCCGCCTTAAGAACGCAACAACGCTACGGTGGATTACCCACCGTAGCGCTCTTGCTTTATGTGGATCCTCCGACCTCAAGCAAAAGGTCGGAGTGTCGTTTTACAATGAGACAGTTCGTTGCATTTCTCCAGGTACTACTTAACCTGAACGGTACCGCCGGCGGCCTCGATCTTCTTCTTGATATCCTCGGCCTCGTCCTTGGTTACGCCTTCCTTCAAGGTAGCGGGTGCACCCTCAACCATGTCCTTGGCTTCCTTCAGGCCCAGACCGGTGATGGCGCGAACCTCTTTAATGACGTTGATCTTCTTGTCGCCAGCGCTGGCAAGAACAACGTCAAACTCGGTCTTCTCCTCGGCGGCTGCACCGGCCTCGGCAACCGGACCAGCGGCGGCAACGGCTACGGGAGCGGCAGCGGAAACACCGAATTTCTCTTCCATTTCCTTAACAAGCTCGGAAAGCTCAAGAACGGTCATGTTTGCAATGAATTCAACAACATCAGCTTTGGTTACTGCCATGGGAATATCCTCCTGAAATTACTTCTATGGTAATTGATTTTAGTTTGCTGCCTGATTCTTGTTGTCACTGATGGCCTGCAACAGGTAGACCATCTTCTGGGGAACACCGTTGAGCACCCGGACAAATCCGGTAGGCACCGCCTGCATGACGGAGAGCAACTGCGACAGCAGCACTTCCTTGCTCGGCAGCTTGGAGAGCGCCACCAGTGCATCCGCGCTCAATTCCTTGCCGTCGAGACACGCGGAACGAATCTCAAATTCCGGATGGTCCTTGACGAAGTTTGTAACCGCCTTGGCCGATGCGACCGGATCTGCATAAGACACGGCGATTGCCGTTGTCCCCTTGAAATAAGGGACAAGCGCTTCCAGAGATGTTCCCTGCACCGCCTTACGCAGAAGCGTATTCTTGGCGACCCGAACCTCGGAATCGTTCTTTTTCAGTTCCCGGCGCAGTTCCTCGAATGCAGAAACGTTAAGGCCTTGGTAGTTAGCGACAACAGCGAGATTGGCCTGGGACAGCTTGCCCTGCAGCTCTTCGACAACCGACGCTTTTTCCTCTCGATTCAAAGTCCTCTACCTCCTTTTAACTTGTTGTACATTTATATGTTAAAAAGCAGCCGAGGTCGACCGGGACAAAAAGGTCGCCGCAGAGGCAAAATCAGGCCTTGAAATACAGGACAGATTCAACCAATAACTACAACGTTTGTAGTCTCGGCAGGCCGTTTCCGTACGCTAAGTACGCAAACGATTAAACTTGCTCAGTACCCGCTGTCTTCGACATCTTAACTGCTTGGTTCTCTCTACAACTCAACAAACTACGACAACGGCGCCCGCCGCTTAGGCGAAACACCGTTGCGAAATTCGCATCATGCGCCCTTGATCAGTACGCGCACTTCGTTGGGATCGACCTTGAGGCCGGGACCCATGGTGGTGGTAAGGGAAATGGACTTAAGATACACACCCTTGCTGGAAGAAGGCTTCAACTGAATAAGACGGTCAATGAAGGCAAGGATGTTTGCCTGCAGCTTTTCGGGGCCGAAGGAAACCTTGCCGACCATGGCATGGACGACGCCTGCCTTGTCGACCTTGAAGTCGATCTTGCCGGACTTGATCTCGCCGACGACGCGGCCGACATCAAAGGTAACGGTGCCAAGCTTGGCGTTGGGCATCAAGCCGCGCGGTCCGAGGAGGCGACCGATCTTGCCGACGGTGCCCATCATGTCCGGGGTGGCGATGGTTTTATCGAACTCGAGCCAGCCGCCCTGAATCTTCTCGACCAGATCGTCGTTGCCGGCGAAATCGGCGCCGGCGTCCAACGCCTCCTGCACCTTTTCGCCCTTGGCGAAGACAAGAACCCTTTCAGTCTTGCCGGTACCATGCGGCAGCATCAAACTGCTGCGCACATTCTGGTCGGCATGCCGGGGGTCGACGCCGAGGCGAACGGCTACATCGAACGACTCGTCGAATTTGGCGTATTTGGAACGAAGCAGGGCTTCAACCGCCTCTGCAAAGGGAAAGATGGCACTGGTGTCGATACCCTCGACACTCTTCTTGTAATTCTTACCGCGCTTAGGCATTTCTGTTCTCCATGGTTTGGGTAGTTAGCTTGTCGCCTCCCCGTTAACGGCGTTCACGCTCGGGCATGCCCGACGTGAAGGTTGCAACAATTTCTATTCCATGACGGTAATGCCGCAACTCCGGGCAGTACCTTCAATGATCTTGATTGCGGCGTCGATGTCATAGGCGTTGAGATCCGGCATCTTGGTCTCGGCGATTTCACGGATCTTATCCTTGCCGATGGTTGCGATACGGTCTTTCTTCGGGTTGCTGGAACCCTTCTTGGCATTGACTGCCTTGAACAACAGGGTCGAAGCCGGCGGGGTCTTGGTGATGAAGGAGAAGGAACGGTCTGCATAGACGGTAATGACCACCGGGATGATGAAATCTCCGGCTGCCTGCGTCTTGGCGTTGAACGCCTTGCAGAATTCCATGATATTGACACCTTTCTGACCGAGTGCCGGTCCCACCGGAGGCGAAGGGTTTGCCTTGCCGGCCGGGATCTGAAGCTTGATATATCCTGTGATCTTCTTTGCCATAATTCTCACCTACATTAGCAATATGTTTTCTCGCCCGGCCCGCCGATGCTGGCTACCTTCCAACAAGGTGCAGTCCATCGCCGCCCATGCCCGATGGCATGACTTACCGACACGAACGACTTTCGTGATCGATGTTACCCTTTCGACACCTGAATGAATTCAAGCTCAACCGGTGTTTCCCGCCCAAAAATACTGACCAGAACCCTTACCCGACCCTTGTCAGGAAATACCTCATCCACAACACCCTGGAAATTGGAGAACGGCCCGTCCGTAACCCTGACGCTGTCGCCAACCTCGTACATCACCTTCGGTTTCGGCTTGA
The DNA here is from genome assembly GCA_029865195.1 of Desulfobulbaceae bacterium. Lineage (GTDB taxonomy): Bacteria > Desulfobacterota > Desulfobulbia > Desulfobulbales > UBA5123 > UBA5123. Next base: position 1,197 of record JAOUHH010000125.1, on the reverse strand, counting down.
GGGCGCCATCCTTGATCCGGCCGATGATCTTCATCGCATCCGCATCGGACAAGGCCTCGGGATTCAGGTCATTGCCGACAAAGCCTGTCACCTTGGGGGTATCACGCACCGTATGCCAGGTTTCGTCGTTCAAATCGACATTGATCAGGATGTAGCCCGGAAAGAACTTGCGGGCAGAGGTCTTCTTTGACCCCTTGACCATCTCCACCACCTGCTCGGTGGGGACCAGGATCTCTCCGAACATCTCTTCCTGGCCTGCCTGCCGGATACGCTCCTGCAGTGCCGACTTTACCTTCTCCTCAAACCCGGAATAAGTGTGAAGTATATACCATTGACGTGCCATATTTCTGCGTCCCGTATCGCGTATCCGGCTCGGTATCTCAACCTACCCGAGTACGTATCCTATAAACTTGCCAAGAAAAAGGTCCACAGCGCCTAAATAGACCGAAATAAGCGCCACCAGAACAAACACCACGACGGTGGAGCCCATGGTCTGTTTTTTGTTGGGCCAGACAATCTTGCCGAACTCGCTCTTGACGTCGTCGATAAACTTATTGACGCGCGTCATGCCAAATCCGGCCTGCTTGCCACCAACGTCCTCAGACGCCTTTTTCCCTGTGCTGGACTTTTCCATTTTGGTGGTCATGGTATCTACGAATCCGTCCGCGACGATAATATTAGCCTTTCGGCACTAACAGGCGAAACTCCGACTCTCCGCACCGCATCCACACAAAAACAGAGAGCTTCGCCCCTGTCTTCCAGACGAAAGGGCGAAGCATCCCGAAAGGTGGCAGGCCAGGAGGGACTCGAACCCCCAACCCCCGGATTTGGAGTCCGGTGCTCTACCATTAGAGCTACTGGCCTCCCGACTGCTACTTGGTTTCCTTGTGCAGGGTATGGGACCGGCAAAAGCGGCAGTATTTCTTAAACTCGAGCTTTTGCGGCGTTTTCCGCTTGTTCTTGGTGGTCGTGTAGTTACGGCGTTTGCACTCCGTACAACCAAGGGTGATGATATCACGCATAGCCTGTCTTCCTATCTATAACTCAAACAAATTGCCGGTGAGAGGTTCACCGTTCAACCTTATTCGATGATTTCGTGGATTACGCCGGCGCCTACGGTCCGGCCACCTTCGCGAATTGCGAAACGAAGCTCTTTCTCCATGGCGATCGGGGTGATCAGTTCGCCATTGATGGTGA
>JAOUHH010000334.1 GCA_029865195.1 Desulfobulbaceae bacterium | reverse complement strand
CTTGTCGTTGAAATTGACGATATCCTTGGCGGCCTGGGTAAGAACCTCTTGGGGCAGGGTACCCGGGCCGGGGCTGAAATTGTAGATGCGATCCGGCATGGTTTTTCTCCTGGAAAAGCCGACCTTTTTGGGCAAGGACGGTGTCTGTAAATAATAAAAAAGGGACGAAAACGGTTGCCTTCGGCCGGTGACTGTTTATAAAGAGGGGTATTATAGCAGATTGTTCGTTGCTGTCACTCACTATCCCCCTCTTTTTTGTGATGCATTTGCACTTTCCAGCCATCGCCATCATCGGCCCCACCGGCGTGGGCAAGACCGCCCTGTCGCTGGCCGTTGCCGAGCGTTTCGGCTGCGAGATCGTCTCGGTGGACTCCATGCAGGTCTACCGGTACATGGATATCGGCACCGCCAAGGTAAGCCCTGCCGAGCGGGCGCGGGTGCCGCACCATCTGCTGGATGTGGCCGATCCGGACGAGGAGTACAGCGTCGCCCGCTATATCGAGGATGCCGCCGCGGCCATCGAGGGGATCAGGCAGCGGGGCCATCTGCCGTTGCTGGTCGGCGGCACCGGCCTCTACCTGCGGGGGCTTACGGACGGGCTGTTTGAGATGCCGCCCTGCCCGGAGACGATCCGGCAGGGGTTGCGAGAGCGATTGGCGCAAGAGGGGGCGGCGGCGCTGCATGCCGAACTGGCCCGGGTCGACCCGCAAACGGCGGCCCGCATCCATGTCAACGACACCTACCGGTTGCTGCGGGGGTTGGAGATCCTGCAGGCAACCGGGGTGAGCTGGTCCGCGCACCTGGCGCGGGGGCGGCAGGATGCCAGGGTGCCGCTCATCTTGAAGATCGGCCTTACCTGGGAGAGGGAGATCCTCTACGAGCGGATCAACCAGAGGGTTGGGCAGATGGTCGAGCAAGGGCTGCTGGCCGAGGTGCGGGAATTGCTCGAACGCGGATACGGGCCGGAGCTGAAACCCATGCAGGCCATCGGCTACCGGCACATGGTCGAATACCTGCGCGGCGACCGCGATTGGCCGGCAACCACAGAACTGCTCGCCCGCGACACCCGCCGCTACGCCAAGCGGCAGTACACCTGGTTCCGGCCCGACCCGGCGATCCACTGGTTCGAGCCGGTCCGGACAGAAGAGATGTTTTCACGCATCAACGCCTTTCTTACCGAGCATGGAGCACTTGCGAACAGCCTATGAACGTCGCCAACGCCATCACCGTTTTGCGGATTTTGCTGATCCCCCTGCTGGTTATCTTTCTGATCGAGAATGAACCGCGCTTCGCCTTCCTGGTTTTCCTGGCCGCCGGGATCAGTGACGGCCTCGACGGCTTCGTGGCCAGGGTTTTCAAGCAGAAGACCCTGGTCGGCGCCTATCTCGACCCCATTGCCGACAAGCTCCTGCTGAACACCGCCTTCGTCACCATGGCGGTGCTGGGCATCCTGCCCGCCTGGCTGGCGGTGGTGGTGGTGAGCCGTGACGTGATCATCGTTGCCGGGATCGGGGTGCTGATGCTCTTTGACCGGCCGCTGCAGATCCAGCCGAGCCTGGTCAGCAAGGCCACCACCTGCCTGCAGCTCTGCCTGGTCGGGGTCTTTCTCGGCCTTCAGTATCTGCCGATCCTTGCCCGCCTGGAACGCCCCCTGGTCTACCTGACCGCCATCTTCACCCTGTTGTCCGGGCTGCACTATGTGACCGTGGGGTTCCGGGTGCTCGTCTCACAGGCAGAACCACACGACAACAAATAGCAACGAAACAACGTATAGTTACGCTGAATATCAACATCAAACATCAGGTTAACCTGTGCCCGAAAAACCAGTCAAGGAATGGCGCATTCGTCCTCTTGCCGCAGACCCGGCCGTGATCGGCGAGATTGCCGCCGCGGTCGGCTTGCCCGAATCCATCGCCGCCCTGCTGGCGGGGCGCGGCATCGATACACCGGAGGCGGCCAAGGCCTTTCTCTGGCCGACCCTGGCGCAGTTGCCTTCACCAGCCCTGATGAAGGATATGGACAAGGCGGTGTCCCTGCTTGGCGATGCGATCCGACGCCAGCATCCCATCATCATCTTCGGCGACTACGATGTCGACGGGGTAACCGGGGTCGCGGTCCTGGCCCTGTTTCTGAAAGAGTTGGGGGTTGCATGCATCTGCCGGCAGCCCAAACGACTTGAGCACGGTTATGGGTTTAGCGCCGAACTCGTTGAAGATGCGACCAAAAACACGGTTGTTGTCACGGTCGATTGCGGGGTCAGCGACGTAAACGAGGTGGCCGGCGCCAAGGAGCTGGGCCTTACCGTAATCGTTACCGACCATCACCAGCCGCCGCCGATACTGCCGGCAGCCGATGCCATCCTGAACCCCTTGCAGCCGGGTTGCGCGTTTCCCTTCAAGCACCTGGCCGGGGTCGGGGTTGCCTTCTATCTCGCCATGGGCCTGCGCGGTCATCTCCTGGAAA
>JAOUHH010000124.1 GCA_029865195.1 Desulfobulbaceae bacterium | reverse complement strand
TCATCGGGTGCGGGTTTTGGCGAGGTCAATCTGCCGATCAGCCACAATCTGATCAACAGAAGCGGCAATATCAAGGATGTCAAAGAGGTGTTGTCCCATCCGCAGCCGCTGGCGCAATGCCGGCAATGGCTGCGGAAGAACCTGCCCAATGTGCCGACCCGCAGCACCTTCAGCACCGCGGTGGCCTCGCAGATGGCGGCGGACGACGAGACGGTGGCGGCAATAGCCAGCGAGCTTGCGGTCAAGACCTACGGGCTGCAGGTGGTGGTGCGCGGGGTGGAGGATTACAGCGGCAACACCACCCGTTTTCTGCTCCTCGGTGCCGAGTCTCCACCGCCCAGCGGAGCCGACAAAACCTCGCTGCTGATCAGTTTTCTCGACCGCCCCGGCGCCCTGAGCGAAAGCCTCAGCATCCTCGCCCGGCGCGGCATCAATTTGACCCGGATAGAATCGCGCCCGGTGAAAGGCACCGCCGGACAGTACCTCTTCTTTATCGATATGCTGGGGCACTGGGAGGATGAAGGGGTGCGGCAGGGGTGCGAGCAGTTGAAGGAGTTCTGTTCCTATTTCGAGTGGCTCGGGTCCTACCCGGTTAGCGCGTAACCGACTCAGCCGCCGATGCGTGACATCCTGCCGTGGCAGGTGGCGCTCTTCTCGGTGTTGAGCAGGTGGCCCTTGGGCTTGTTGTGGATGGTTGCCAGGAGGGCGTTTCGGATATCCGCATCGCTGCCGTTGTTGCGGATAATTCCCTTGAGATCGGTTTCCCGGTCGGTGAGCAGGCAGGAGCGGAGCTTCCCCTCGGAGGTCAGGCGCAGACGGTTGCACTTGTCGCAGAAATGGTGGCTGATGGGGCTGATGAAACCGATTTTACCCTTTGCGCCGGCATATTGATACACCCTGGCCGGCCCTTCCATGCCGCTGGTTTCCAGAGGTTCAAGCGGCCCCAGCGTTTCGAGCCGTTTCTTGATCGTATCCGCGGAGATGTATTTATCCTTGTCCCACGCCGAGTCCTTGCCCATGGGCATGAATTCGATAAAACGGATCTGATACGGCTCGTCCTGGGAGAGTCTGGCAAAGTCCAGAAACTCATCGTCGTTGATCCCGTTCATGGCGACGACGTTGATCTTGATCGGCGCAAAGCCCATTTCGCGGGCGATGGTGATGCCGCGCCAGACCCGCTCGAACAGATCGCCGCCGGTGATCTCCCTGAACCGATCCGGGCGGAGGGTGTCCAGGCTGATATTCAGTTTTCTGATCCCGGCTCGGTACAGCTCCTCGGCAAAGTCCGGCAGGAGGACGCCGTTGGTGGTGAGCCGGATGTCATCGAGGCCGTCGATCGCGGCCAGCCCTCGAATGAAGGTGGTGATGTCGCGACGCACCAACGGTTCGCCGCCGGTAAGTCGGATTTTCTTGATCCCCATCGCAACCGCCAGCCGCACGACCCGCAGGATTTCCTCGTAGCTGAGCAATTCGACGTTATCGAGCTTGTCGGAAATGGTTTTGGGGGTACAGTAGAGGCAGCGCAGGTTGCACTGATCGGTGAGCGACAGTCGCAGGTAGCTGATCGAGCGGTCGAACATGTCGACGAGGTTGGTGTTTATCGGTCCGGCAGGCTTCATGGGTTCTTTCTTGTCGTTGATGGGGGGCATGCTTGGCCGATAGTGACCGATTTTACCTTTTCCTGAAATGGAAATTTACGGGTACGACGCTCTTTCGTCAAGGGTATATCCTTTTCAAAAGTAGTGTTGTCCTGCTTAATTTGCGATATTGAACGTAGAGTTAGATGCTGATACTTGGAATCGAAAGCTCCTGTGACGAAACCGCTGCCGCTGTGTTGGCTGACGGCGAACGCCTGCTTGCCGACGTCGTGCATACTCAGGTGGCGACGCACGCCAAATATGGCGGGGTCGTGCCGGAACTCGCGTCGCGGATGCATCTCGAGGCGATCCAGCCGGTGGTTGAGGAGGCGTTACGCCTGGCCGGGGTCACCCTGGCCGATCTTGACGGCATCGCGGTGACGCAAGGACCGGGGTTGATCGGTTCGTTGCTGGTCGGGCTTTCCTTTGCCAAGGCGGTTTCCTATGCTGCGCAAATCCCCTATGTGGGCGTCGACCATATGAACGGCCATCTGTTGTCGGTTTTCCTCGATCGGCATCGTCCCGCTTTCCCTTATATCGCCGTGGTCGCCTCGGGGGGGCACTCGAGCATCTTCAGGGTTGACAGCGCCAAGTCGTATCGTCTTCTCGGTCGGACTCGCGACGATGCGGCCGGAGAGGCGTTTGACAAGGTGGGGAAGCTCCTCGGTCTGGAGTATCCCGGCGGGCCGGTGATCGGCAGGCTTGCGGCAAAGGGGGATGGTGGCGCCATCTCCTTCCCGCGGGCCTGGCTTGATCCGGACAGTCTCGATTTCAGCTTCAGCGGCCTGAAGACCGCGGTGGTGAATTTTGTCCATCAGCATGCCGCGAATGGGCATGGTGAACTGCCGGTGGCAGATATCTGCGCCTCGTTTCAGGAGGCGGTCGTCGATGTGCTGGTGGAAAAGGGGATCAGGGCCGCCAAGCGTGAACGGATCGGCGCAATCGTGCTTGCCGGCGGGGTTGCCGCCAATCTGCGTTTGCGGGAAGAGATGGCCCGCCGCGGCAAGGACCAGGGACTTGAGGTCTATATGCCGCAGCCGCGTTACTGCACCGATAACGGGGCGATGATCGCCCTGGCCGGTTATCATCGTTTTTTGGATGGGGCAGGCGGATACGATTACGAGATGGATGTCTATTCGCGTGTGGCGATATAGGGGGTTCCCGTTGAAAATGGCACCGCAGCGCACACTTCGGTACTATTACCTGCGGGTTATCCGCCTCAGGGGTGAACCATCCGAGCTTGCGCGTGGGGTCGGGATCGGCATGTTTATCGGCATTACGCCCACCATCCCGTTGCACACGGTGCTTATTCTTCTTTTTACAATTATTTCCAGAGGCAGCAAGATTGCCGGCTTGCTGGCCAGCGTTGTGGTGTCGAATCCACTCACCATCCCACCTACCTATTATCTTTCCTGGCGGGTAGGTGAAGGGCTTACCGGCACTGCCATCTCATGGGCGAATGTCAAATCCGTTATGGAGCTCGTCCTTTCCGACGCCGGGTTTATGGAACGCCTCGCGGCGGTGATGCATCTCGGCCGCGAGGCGCTCGTCACCCTGCTCCTCGGAGGGTTTGTTTTGGCGCTGCCATTCGGAGTGGCGGGCTATTTTCTTTCATACCGTTTTTTTGCCAACCTGGAGAGCAAGAGACGGTTGAAGCACATTCTGCGGTAACGCCTGATGCCGGACAGTCATACCATAAAAGAGATACTCAAGGAACGAAGCCTGGCCCCAAGTAAAAAGCTGGGGCAGAATTTTCTTATCCATCAGCATACCCCGGCGATGATCGTGCAGCGCGCAGGCGTGGGCAGCGAGGAAACGGTGGTCGAGCTTGGCGTCGGCCTCGGTTCGTTGACCATCCCGCTCGCGGCTCGGGTCAAGCAGGTGATCGGCATCGAATTGGACGCCGGGATCATTAAATGGCAGCGCGAGAGCGGCAATCTTCCTGGAAACGTCGAGTTGATTCATCAGGATCTGCTCAAGGCGGATTTTCCGGAACTTGCCAAACAATGCGGCGGGCGGCTCAAGATAATGGCCAATCTGCCCTATTCGATATCGAACCCGTTGCTCTTCAAGCTCATTGACAACCAACCGGTAATGGGCTGGGCGGTGTTGATGTTGCAGAAGGAGGTGGCCGAACGGCTGACCGCGCAGGTCGGCACCAAGGAATATGGCATCCTTTCGGTGCTTCTCGGGGCCTGCGCATCGGTGGAGACGTTGCTGACGGTCGGGCCGGAGCAGTTTCATCCGCGTCCCAAGGTGGATTCACAGGTTGTGAAGATCGTTTTCGATCCGCCGCCGAGTCGGGTGCGGGCGCTGCCCCCGCATGATGCAGCCCTCCTGCGGCGATTGGTCAAGGGGGCGTTTCAGCAACGCCGCAAGACCCTGCTCAACTCGCTTTCCGCCGTGGCGTTGCCGAACTGTGACAAGGGGTTGGTTGCCGAGATACTCGTGCGGGCCGACATTGATCCTAAAACTCGGGCGGAGAGGTTGCGGGTGGAGGATTTTGTCAGGCTTGCAAATGGGGTTGCCGCGTATCTCGCCGGTTGATCCCTCTTTGCTGTAAAAATTACGGCGGCTCGGTGGCAGTGATTTGTTTTTTGTAGTCTAATCTGTTAATATCTATAATTATTTCTTATTATATTGTTGGGGAAAAGGCTGATCGGTTAACTTTCGGGGTGGTGTGGAGCGATGAAGGAAGTCATTCAGCAGGCGGGTCTGAAGAAGTATTTTCAGAAGTATATCGCCGGTGCGCCGATATTTACCGAAGGCGATGACGGCCAGGATCTCTATATCCTGGTTTCCGGGCGGGTCACCATCTTCAAGGGGGAAACACCGTTAGCCGAGATCAGCGAGCCCGGCTCGCTGTTCGGCGAGATGTCCTTCTTGCTTCGGCACAAGCGCACCGCAACGGTTCGCGCCCATAGCGATGTGACCGCGGTGCGGATACCAAGCGACCGGATCAACGATTTCCTCGAAGAGTTTCCGACCGTCGCCTCCAAGCTTTCCATCGAACTTGCCGAGCGATTATACGAAACCACCACCATCCTGCACGGCCTGCGGGAATTCTGTGACCTCCTGCCGGATGCGGTTGTTCTCACTAACGCCCAGTTCCGGGTGCTGGCGTGGAACAAAGCGGCGGAACATCTGTATGGCCGTACCTGGGAAGAGATGCAGAATGCCTTGCTCCACGACATCTATGAGGATCAGGCAGCGTACAGGTTGTTTCTGGATCAACTCACAAGAAACAAAACCATTCAGGCGAAACCGCTCAAGATCCGCCACCCGGAAAATCATTGGCGCTTTGTCGCCACCAGCACCACCATCATCAATGACGGTCATAACAACCCCAAGGGTTATCTCTTCGTCGGGCGCGATGCCACCCCGGAATACAGCCGGAAGAAAAAGGCCCTGCGTCTGACCTCCTGGCTTGCGCCAGCGGCCTTTGTTCTCGGTTTCCTGGCCTCCATGTTTCTCTGCCGCGGCCTGTAACGTTCATCCTCCGTAAAATGTGTTGCTGATCTCCTCGCCGAGTTTAACGAGGGCAGCCATTGTCTCCGGATTATCTTCGATGGCGTTGATGCCGATGCTCTTGAAGGTTGCGTCCGGGCCATGGATCATCTTCAGGCCGGAATGCGTGCATTGACCGCCTTCGCCGCAATGGACGCACGGGACATTGCCGAGGATGGATACGCCGCCGACGAATTTCATGCCCTCTTCGAGCATATAGTTGCGGATGGCCTCGATACCGATTGCCCCGGCTGCCGGCATGCCCTCATGGCCGGGGGGGATGGCGCTGGTGATGATCGCCGCTCCCGGTTTACCGGCCATCAGGCCGTGGCGGTGACGCAGCGGGTAGAGGCGCTCGATGAACGCCTTGCTCCGGCTGTCCAGGGAGGAGTAAGGCGTGTAGCCGGCAATGATCAGGGCGTCGGCCTTGTATGCCTTTTCTGCCAGGGCGATGCCGTCATCATTGATGATGCAGCGGTTGGTTTCCACGCAGCCGAGGCAGGCGTTGCAGGGGGCGACGGTGAGATCGCTCAGCTTGATGAACTCGGTTTTTTTGGCGCCAGTGGCGGCCAGGGCGATTTGCAGGGCCCGGTCGGTGTTGCTGTTGGCGATTGGTGAGCCGGATACGCCAAGTACTTTCATAAACGTCCTCCCTGTACAAATGTCAATAGATGCGGTTCAGGTGTGATTTAACGGCGGCGACGATTTTGTGCAACCTATTCATCATCTATGTCGTTGCTAAGGCCAGCGAGGTAAGTGTCAATGCATCGCGAGATAAATCCTCCCGATGAGATCGCCAGAAGGTTGTTTTTTGTTCTGTATCTGGCGTTGGTGGTAATTTTTCTGATCATGTTCCTGATCGGGCTGGTGCAGCGTCGTTTTGACTATTTGCGATTTACGATGCTGGCGGGGACGGTGGCCTTTGTTGTATACCGTTTCGGTGGCCGTTAGATGGATTTTGACCGGTTGGCTGCCTCCTTCTCGTATGGGGAAGATATGCAGAAGCCTGGAGATGAACTGCGTCTGGCTGTTGCCAATCTTCTTGCCGAGGCATCAGGGGCGGATGGAAACTGGCAGATTCGCCAAGGGGTTCGCAAGCGATTACTCTCTATTTTGGAGAGTCATCCAGAGTTGTGGCAGGAGTTTTCCCGGGAGATTGACGGCGTATTCCCTGCGGTGGGTGAGTGGGGCGGAAGAGGGCGTTTACACTGAACGGTAGCTGTCGTTATCGTTTTTTTGCTTGACCAGTTTGAGCGGTGGCGGGAGGTGAGCCGTTAGGGTCGCGGTTGAGATGATGTATTCGAAATGGGTATGCAGCCGTGCGGCTTCCTCGGGATCGTCATAGGCGGTGATCGTTTCCGCAAACTCAGGGAAATCTATCCGATACGCGGCTTTGTCGGCCAGGGTAAAAAAGGTTTCCTCCTCTGTTGCGTGGGAGTCGTACGCCAGGATTTCACCCTGTCGCCCCGGGGTGGCGAGTATGCCTTGCACGATCCGACACTGTTGCATTGGCTTGTTGCATTGGCAGGCAAGGCGCAGCCTGCTCCCTGGACGGCAAAGAAAGTTGCCGGTAGCCGTGATGAATTCGTTAGCATACTCCTGATCATGGCTACCGGTGAATATGGTAAGTTCGTTTGCTGCTGCCGCGAACAAATCATAGTAATCCTGAATGGCCATCGCCGTGAATAGCATCGTTTGGCTTCCCTTGGGGGGGGCGGTGCAACTGGCTTCTAGAATACACCGCTTCGGTTGAAAAAATGTGTGACGCCTCTTTATGCCAATTAACTAAATGACTGAATGTCGAAACGCAGTTCTAAGCATTTGGTGAATATGGATAGGGCTAAGTTTATGCTAGGATAGCATGTCGGCAATATTGTGTAAATGAATATTGTTGATATGTAAATCTTTGTGTTTTCTGGTTAGGCAGGTGCTCTGTTGTTTCTGTATTTACAGGTTCACAGGGTTGCATGAAGGCCTTGTATGGTTTTGTGATTGAAAATCACACCCTGGGCATCTTTGGGTTCGGCTCGATCAAGCAGGTGGGGTGGAGGTCGCACAGCTTGGCCGGCGGATGTTGCTGGTTTCCGTTTGCGTAATCAGCAAGCTGTACGGTGTTCGGTGTTTGTCGGTTGGTTCTTGAATCGTTGTACGAAGGCGGAGTGATGGAGGTCGAGTTTGACGGCATTCGCGTCATTCCACTTCTGGTAATGGTTCGGGAGGAGATCGACCTTGCCAGTCACGAAAAAATCGATGCGTTTTTGGCGGTGGGTGGCGGGAGCGTGCTTGATTTCGGCAAGGCGATCTGCGTCGGGGTGCCTGCCGATCATGATAGCTATCTTCCGCAACAAAAATGGGATAGGCGCGATCTTGACCCGGTTTATGAGCTTACCCTCTCCGGTTCCGGTACGGAGATGATCTGCGGCATGGTGCTTCCCAGCGAGGAGTCGGACCGCAGATTGGCATCGGCACCTAGCATCTGCCGCATTCGGGGCGGTTGACACCATATGGCCCATCTGACATGGCGCAGGTCAAGTTATGGTGGCTGCGGGATTATTCGCAACCGCTCATTGAGGTGTTGCTTCGACGTTGTTGCGGGTAGCAGGTGTGGGCGCGGGCGGTTTTCGCCACCCTTGGTAGTCGATGAGTTCGGCGGTGAGTGAGCCGATCACGATCTTCGCCTTGATCGTCAACGGAATCCTTGCCTGATCGTCGCTGATCCAGACGACCGGGTCACCGGTCTTTTTGTACAGGCCCTTGAACGGCAGTTGCGGGCGTACCCTGATTGCCGTGATTTCCCCGAAAATGCTCTGTATCTTCTCTTTTGTCTCCACCTGCACAATGACTTCGTGCCGTTTTTTGTCCGCAAAGGTCGGCACCATCAACTGGGTTCCGACCACCATGGGGAGGGCTCGCATGATCATAAACGAGGCGAATTCGTTGTAGACCGGGCCGGAAACGGTATAGGTCACCATTGCCGCATCGTTTTTTCGGTAGGTGATAAGCCCCTCTGCTTGTTCGTAGGTGGTCAGCTTGGTG
>JAOUHH010000333.1 GCA_029865195.1 Desulfobulbaceae bacterium | reverse complement strand
TCATCTCTTTCATGTGCATGGCCTGTCCGGAAAGCTCTTCCGATGCGGCGGCGCTCTCCTCGGCGCTGGCGGTGTTCTGCTGGGTCACCTGATCGATCTGGCCCAGCGCCTGGTTGGTCTGGCTGATCCCCTGCGCCTGTTCGTTGGAGGCGGCGGCGATCTCGCCGACAAGATCGGTTACCTTGGTGACCGAGTTGACGATTTCGGCCAGCGCCTCACTGGTTGTTTCGGCGATCTTGGTGCCGTTCTTGGTTTTTTCAACCGAGCTCTCGATGAGTTCGGCGGTCTCCTTGGCCGCCTTGGCGCTGCGGGCGGCAAGGTTTCTCACCTCTTCAGCGACCACCGCAAAGCCCTTGCCGTGCCGGCCGGCCCTGGCTGCTTCCACCGCCGCGTTCAAGGCCAACAGGTTGGTCTGAAAGGCGATCTCGTCGATAACCTTGATGATCTTCGAGATGTTCTGGCCCGCCTCGTTGATCTCGCCCATGGCGGTGACCATCTCCTGCATCTTGGCGTTGCCGCCCTCGGCCGCACCTCTGGTCTGTCCTGCCAGCTGGTTGGCCTGGGTGGCGTTTTCGGCGTTGAGTTTGGTTTGGGAAGCCATCTGGGTCATGGAACTGGTGATCTCCTCAAGCGACGCCGCCTGTTCGGTGGCGCCTTGAGAGAGGGCCTGGCTGGAGTCGGAAACCTGGCCCGAGCCGCTGGCGATCTGTTCGGTGGCGTTCAGGACTTCCGAGATCAGTTTGTTGAGGTCATCGCCGGTCTTCTTGAGCGAGTTTCTGATCGCGTCGTTCTCGTCATGTGGGTTGGCGTCGAAGGTAAGGTCGCCGTCGGCGAGCTTGTTGAGCGCCGCCACCATCTCGTTTTGGAGGGAGTCGGCAAAAGAGTCCATGGTCTTGGCCATCTGGCCGATCTCGTCGGCGCGATCCATGTTGAGGCGGGTGTCCAGGTGGCCCTTGGCCATCTCTTCAAGCATGTGTACGGTCTTGGTGACCGGCTGGGTGATGGAGCGGGTGATCATCAAGGCAACGGTGACAATGGCTGCCACACCGACGACAAAGACGATGCCGATCACCCATTTCAAGGCGTTGACGGCGGCAAAGGCCTCGGCCTCATCTATCTCGGCGATGATTGCCCAGGTCGTATCGCCGACTTTGAGCGGCGCGAAGGAGGAGAGGACCGGGTTACCGTTGTAGTCGATGATGATTTTAGAGTCGGAACGACCGGCCAGTGCCTCGCGGCTCGCGTCGGTATCGACGTCGCCGTTAGCCGGATTGGCGAAGGAGGCCTTCACCGAGTGATTGGTGGGGTCAAGGAAGGAGTCGGAGCGCATCAGCTTGTCCGGGCCAACCAGATAGGTCTCGCCGGTCTGGCCCATGCCGTCGCGTTGCTGCATGATCCGGTTCATCGCCTCAAGCGACAACTGCAAGCCGACAACCAGTTTTAACTCACCCTGGGCCATGAGCGGGGCGGCGATAAAAGAGCATGGCTCGTTGTTGCTCGCGGCATATGGGGCAAAATCGGCCATTCCGTACTGTCTGGTCTGCAGAACCTGGCGAACCAGTTTGCCCATGTTGGAGTCGGCATACTTGCCGTTAACGAAGTTGCTTTGGTAGTCGGCTTCCTTGGACACGGTATAAAACGCATTGCCCTGCGGATCGATGAGGAAGAGGTCGTAGTAGCCGTACTGTTTGATGTAGTCGGCGAAGTAATCGGTTCCGCCTTCGGTGAGGCTTGCCATGGCGGCGTCGATGGTGCCAGCCTCTTTGATGAAATTACTGATGGTTTCGACCAGCACGTTCATGTCGCCGTGGCGCTCGTCAAAGAAGGTGCTGACCTGTGCCTTTTTGATCCCCTGCACCGCGTTGAGTTGGTTGAAGGCGGCTTGATCCAGGGCGGCACTTGCCTTGATCAGCGCGGTGAGGCCGACCACCGAGAAGGGGATGACCCCGACGCAGAGGAAGGCGATGAGGAGTTTTTGACCTAGTTTGAGTTTGCTGAACATGAGTCTACCTCGTAGAGATATTTTATATTGTGAAGTGATAGTTCACGCGGCGGCGCCGCTCAGGAGCTCCATTTCCTCTTCGTAGAGGAGTTTGTCGACATTGAGGAGAATCCGAACCTCGTCGTCCACCTTGCCCATCCCTTTCAGAAACCTGCTGGTGGCGCCCTTGGTGGTGCGGGGCGGTGGTTCCACATCCTTTTCCGGGATGTCGGCCACCTCGTTGACCTGATCAACGACGAGGCCGACAGCGGTGGTGTTGATGTCGACAACGACGATACAGGTACGTTCGTCGTAATCGCGTTCCGGCAGATGAAAACGCAACCGTACATCCATCACCGGGATAACCTTGCCGCGGAGGTTGATGACCCCCTTGACAAAGTTAGGCATGTCCGGCACCTCGGTGATCTTCTGGATGCCGATGATCTCGGTGACATAGGCAATGTCGAGGCCATAGTCTTCACCCGCCAGA
>JAOUHH010000123.1 GCA_029865195.1 Desulfobulbaceae bacterium | reverse complement strand
CCCCAGAAAACGGTTGCTGCCCGGACAGAGACAAACCCCGCTCCGCCGTCCGGCAAGGAGGGCGATATCATCGCCCCCCACCTGTACGCAGTGCACGCAGAGGGTCTTTGCATCGAGCACCCCGAGCCGGTCGAGATAGGCCACCGGCGAGCAGCCCGGAGGGGTGAAACTGCCGTCCCACACCCCGCGTTTGCGGAAAAAATCCGGAAACCCGCCGCTGCCGTCGGCAAGAAACCGCGTCTCATCCCCGGACTCGGCAAGATGGATGGAGACCCTCTGCCCCAGTCGTCGCGCCCGCTCCTTGGCCGTCGTGAGCAGACGCGGGGTCACCGAATAGGGGCCGTGCGGGGTCGCCACCACCTCATCGGCCAGGGAAGCGAGCATGGCAAGGGCCCGTTCCTCCCCCACCCGGCTCAACCCCAGCAGTTCGAGAAAGAAAAGGACCTCGGTCCGGCCGTCGCCGCCGATCGCCCGGCTTGCCGGGTCGTTGCCGATGTCGCCCACCAGCCCGCAGCCGGAGTCGGCAAGGGTCGCCAGCGCCTTGCGGGCAACAGCCAGAATCTCGTCCTGGCTGATGGTCATCGCCTCACGGCGAGTCAATAACTCGTAGATCCAGCCTGGCATATCGCCATCAGCGGGCTCGCCTTGGCCCAGTTCCGCCAGATGCGAAAGCTCGAGATGGGCGTGGCCGTTTACCAGCGCCGGGGTGATTACAACGCCGTCATGCTCGATGACGGTGTCGGCCAGATGCCGGCAATCGGCAAAACGCCCGGCCGCGACAATCCGGCCGTCGGCAACCGCCACCGCCCCGTCGGCGATGGGCGCGCTCTCCCCGGCGACAGCGGTGACCAGCCAGGGCGCTCGATGACAGACAACAGCCATGGGATCAGGCCGCCGCGTTCTCGACCAGCCGGTAATCCATCACCCGCTGCCGGGGCTCAAACCCAGCCCCCTGCACCAGCCGCCGGATCTCCCCCTCGGAGAGCCGGAAACTCACTCCGGCCGCCGCCACCACGTTCTCCTCGATCATCGTGCTGCCGAAATCGTTGGCGCCGAAGAAGAGGGAGAGCTGGGCGATCTTCGGTCCCTGGGTAACCCAGGAGGCCTGCACGTTATCGACGTTGTCGAGGAAAATCCGCGACAGGGCGAGCATCCGCAGGTAGCTCATGCCGGTGGTTTCCGGGATATGGGCAAGCACGGTGTTTTTGGACTGGAACGGCCAGGGGATGAAGGCGGTGAAGCCGCCGGTTTCGTCCTGCAGATCGCGGATGCGGGTCAGGTGCTCGATCCGCTCCGCCATGGTCTCGACATGGCCGAACATCATCGTCGCCGAGGTCCGCATCCCCTGCTTGTGCGCCTCGCGCATCACCCCGATCCACTCATCGGCGCTGCATTTGCGGGGGGCGGTCTCCTGCCGCACCCGGTCGCAGAGGATCTCGGCGCCGCCGCCGGGGATGGAATCAAGCCCCGCTTTTTTAAGGCGGGTGATCACCTCGGCCACGGTGAGGCCGGAGAGGGAGGCGAAATGACAGATCTCCGGCGGTGAAAAGCCGTGGATATGGATGTCGTAGCCCTTCATGAAGGCCACCATCTCCTCGTAAAACTCCAGAGGCTTATCGGGATGCAGGCCGCCCTGAAGGAGGATCTGGGTGCCGCGCAAGCGCTTGGTTTCCTCGATCTTCTCGCCCAGCTCCGCAAAGGAGAGCACCGAGCCGTCCTTGTCCTCGGGGGCCTTGAAAAACGCGCAGAACTTGCAGGCCGAGATACAGATGTCGGTGTAGTTGATATTGCGGTCGATGACGTAGGTGATGATCGGCTCCGGGTGCTTACGCTTCTTCACCGCGTTGGCGAGAAAGCCCAGCCGGTAGAGATCGCCCTCGTTGGCAAGGAGCAGGGCCTCATCGGCGCTGATCCGCTCGCCGTCCAATATCTTCTTATCGATTGCATCCATCGCTGTTCCCCAAAAACTAAAACTCTTTGATCACATTGTAGAGGGTATCACGTTGCACCGGCTTGCGGCCCGCCTCGCGGATCAACCGGACCAAATCGGTGTCGGCCATCACCCCGGAGGTCTCGCCGCCCGCCATGTGGGTGATCAACTCCTCCTTGACCGTGCCGTCCATGTCGTCGGCGCCGAAGGAGAGCGCCACCTGGGCGAGCTTGGGCCCGATCATCACCCAGTAGCCCTTGATATGGGGGAAGTTGTCGAGGAAACAGCGGGCCACGGCGATGTTGCGGAGATCATCGATGCCCGAGGTGCGGGAGAGATCGGCCATCTCGGTGTTCTTGGGATGGAAGGCAAGCGGGATGAAGGTCATGAAGCCGTTGGTCTCGTCCTGGGCGCGGCGCAGCATGTCGAGATGCTCCAGCCGCTCGTCGATGGTCTCGATATGACCGTAGAGCATGGTGGCATTGCTCTGCATGCCCAGGCGATGCGCGGTCTTGGCGACCTCAAGCCAGCCCTCGCCGGAGAGCTTCTTCTCGCAGGTGATCTGTCGAATCCTGGGGCTGAACACCTCGGCACCGCCGCCGGGGATGGAGCCAAGGCCGGCATCCCGCAACTCGACCAGGGTGTCATGCACGCTCTTACCGGCAAGTTCGGCGAGATGGGCGATCTCCACGCAGGTGAAGCCCTGGATGTGGATCTCCGGCCGCACCTCCTTGATCCCGCGCAGCATGTCGAGATAGTAGCTGTAGGGCAGATCGGGATGGATACCGCCCACCACATGCACCTCGGAGATGGGCTCATGGAGCCGCTCGCGGATCTTCTCCTTCACCTCCTCGACGCTCATCTGGTAGGCCTGGGGCGACTCCTTGTCCTTGCCGAAGGCGCAGAACTTGCAGAGGTTGGTGCAGATGTTCGAGTAGTTGACATGTTGGTTGTAGATGAAATACGCCCTGTCGCCGTTCAACCGCTCGCGGACGATGTTGGCGAGATAGCCAACCGCCAGGATATCCGGGCATTCATACAGCCTGCGTCCGTCATCCAAGGAGAGCCGCTCGCCCTTCCGCACCTTTTCGAGAATATCGCCCAAACCGGCGTTTTCAACCATCGCATCCATCGAATTATTCTCCTTACCTATCGAAAAAACAAAAAAATACCTGCTCACGTAAAGCGAACAGAGGTGGTGCAGATGCGAGGAAGAGGTTGGTCCGCCATAGCCAGGCTATGCGGACCGACCGATGACGAAGTAGATGCGCTGCATCTGTTCGCTTTACCCCTGCGGCACCAGGCCGGCCCGCAACACATCAATCATTGTCACAACCGCATCCCGCAGTTGCCGTTCATTTTTTTCCTTCAATCGCAAGCCGCTGTCCAGATACGGCTTGGCATACGCCTGCAAAAACCGCTCGAGGGCGGCATCGACCAGAAAGACCGCCATCGCCGGATCGATATCATCACGAATGGCCCCGGCCCGTTGCCCCGCCTCACAGAGCGGCCCCATGTACTCCAAGGGAAAGAGCCGCACCCGGCTGACCAGTTCCTCCCGGCGCGGCACGTCCTGCTCGAAGACCACCCGCAGATAGATCTGAAAATAATCGGGATGGGTATCGATAAAGCGGATGCCGGCCCAGACGATGGCCTCCAACTGGACAAAGAAATCATCCTTGGCCGCTTGGGCCAAGGCCGCGTTGGCCGCCGCCTTGACCAGATCCGTAAAGCACTCGAAGATATGGAAGAAGAGACCTTCCTTGTTCTCGAAATACTGGTACAGCGAGCCCTTGGCGATCCCGGAACGCTTGACCACGTTGTTCAGGCTCGCCTTCTGGTAGCCGTTGGCAGCAAACTCCTCCACCGCGACCGCAAGTATCCTCTCCCGCTTCTCAGCGGGCAGATTACAGAAGGTATTGGTGGGAGGCGGCAGTATCGCAAGCATAATATGACCAGGTGGTCATATTATGGCGTTACCTTATGTTTTGCAAGGTTTTTTCAACGTTCAGGAGGGGAGAAAAAGGGGCGGGCAAGCATATCTATTTTCCGCTTGTTCCGTTATTGCTGAGATGCTTGTCGTAATTAGCTATCCAATCTTCGAGATTCTCAACAAATGCTTCTCTGTATAGGTTGGAAAAATAATTAATAGCTTCCTCTTTGTTCTTTTTCAACTCATCGATATTGCGAGCCGTAGCGGCGGCAATAAACGCGTTAAAGCGCGCTGCCGCGTACAAAAAGGAAGAACTTACTTCACCGGAACTACTCGCCTGGCTCTGTTCGTTGGCGAGATTGATAAATTGATCCGCTCTCTGCCAGAATTGTTTCCCAAACTCTTCATCTTTCATTGCTAACCTCCTCATAGCAGTCAAAAAATATGTCCACGTTTTCATTTCGTTTTCTGATTTATTATCTTAAACCGTCACGAAGTCAAACAGAAAGGAGCGAGAAAACTGGTCCAGAACTTAAAAATGGCTAAATTGAGATAATACATAAATCAATTATGCCCACATAGTACATCAATTTTTATCGAATATACGCCTCATGCTATCACCTAAAAGAACAGGCCAGCCAATCCAAAGATAAATTGATAGCGCAAATAAAATTTTGTTTTTCCTAGAAACATTTGCGTCTTCAAGCATTTTTACGTTAAACCCATAGGTAAAGAGAATACCAACAATCCAAATTAAAATAGCTGAATACATTATCTAATCCTAATTTGTTATAATTATATCCATAAAATGGATCAGGCCTTTTAAAAGCACCACCATCTCCAAACCGGGCTATTTTGCACGTTGTTCATGGAAATATTGCACTGAATAGGTCTGCACGGCGAGCGAGCCATCACGCCAAGAGCCACCGGGCAGCATGGCCTTTTGGCAGAGGTGGGTGAGGAAGGAATCGGGGTCTGGTAGTTGTTTCCAAACCTGAGGGAGGAAGGTGGCCCGGTGGCCGCCCTTGGCGATGATAACCCCGTCGAGGCCGGGGCGGAGTTTGGCGATCAGGTCGTCGCCGTCGTCATAGGCGAGCGGGGCGGGATCGGTGAGGACGCTGACCTCTATTTCTATCTGATCAAACTCATAGGGTTGCAGCGGCGCGAAGCGGGGGTCATGAAAGGCGGCGTTGATCGCGTTGTCCCGCACCCCTTCGACAATGGTGCCGGTCGCAATTAGCGAACCGATGCAGCCCCGCAACTGGCCACCCACGGTCAGGGTGACGAAAACACCGCGCCGGGCCTGCAACGCGGGCTGGGCGAGAAGCTCGGCATCACAGGTCCGAGGTGTTGCCACGGCCAGCCTGCCGGCGATCACCGACCGGGCCAGACAGACCAAGGCCTGCCCCTGCTCTTCGCTCAAATTCGCCGCGCCCCCGGAATTGTCCGCCGTCATCCTCGCCTCCCTGCTTACCCGCTCAACGCCAGCACATCCAAACAAAAAAAGCCCCTGGCCGGAGAGGCCAGAGGCTTTTTGGAAAACATTGTATCAGCAGCCGCAGCCGCCGGAAGAACCGCCGGAGCCACAGGAGCTGCCGCAGCCGCCACCGCCGCCGATGGGTACCGGCGAGGAGATGGAGAAACCGGAGCGGGGGCCGGCGTCGATGAAATCGACCTTGATCTCCTGGCACTGTGCCAGAAGGGCTTTGTCTACCAGGAATTTGATGCCGTCCTGATCAAAAACGTCGTCGTTGTCTTTTGGCTCATCCAGAGCCAATCCCAAAGAGGGCCCAGCTCAGCCGCCCTGCATGATGGCTACACGAATCGCAGAATCGATGCTGTTCTGCGTCATGTAGTCTTTCAGGTTCTTGATCGCGAGATCAGTTGCCTTAAACATAAAAAAAACCTCCTCATAAGATAGTTCGGTCGCAAAATCGTCAATGACAATCAGGCAACATTGTAGACCACGTAGGTTTCACGTATTTAAGCAATTTAAGTTGCAGTGCGAAAGAAGTCAAGGGGTATCCCGACAATCCGCATGGGAAACACCTGACAACAAACACCCGCATAACCCCATCCGGCATCAACGGCCGTGGCAAATGTTGACAAAATGCTTGAATTTAGCAATTTGCCGACGGTATGCTCAATTACAAATTGTTACCAACTTCCACAAACCACCTGCTGGAGAACAATAGCATGAAGAAAATCGTCATTTCCACCGGCGGCGGCGACGCCCCCGGCCTGAACGCGGTCATCTACGCGGTGGTAAAATCCGCTCATTCGCGCGGCTGGGAGGTATACGGCAGCCGCAGCGGCTATCGCGGCTTGTTGTTCCCGGAAGAGTTGATCCGCCTGACCCCTGAAATGGTGGCGGACATCACCCCCACCGGCGGCACCATCCTCGGCTCAACCAACAAGGGCAACCCCTTTTCCATGCCGGTACGCTCGGTCACCGGGGAGTACCAGAACCATGACGTCTCCGACGAGATCATGAAAAACTTCAACCGGCTGGGCTTTTACTGCCACATCGCAGTGGGCGGCGACGGCAGCCTGGAAATCGCCCACCGCTTCGCCACCGAGAAGGGGATGCCGGTGGTCGGGGTACCCAAGACCATCGACAACGACCTGCAGGCCACCCAGCGCACCTTTGGTTTTGACACCGCGGTCTCCACCGCCACCGAGGCGCTGGACAAGCTGCACTCCACCGCCAAGTCGCACGACCGGGTGATGGTGGTGGAGGTGATGGGCCGCGATTCCGGCTGGATCGCCCTCAACTCCGGCATCTCCGGCTGCGCCGACGTCATCCTGATCCCGGAAATCCCCTTTGACATGGCCAAGGTCTGCGAAAAGATCGAGGACAACGAGTTGCACAAGAAGCATTACTCCATCGTCGTGGTCGCCGAGGGGGCAAAGCCACAGGGGATGGAAGAGGTGATCGGCAAGCAAGGCGAGGTGGGGAGGGCCGAAAAGATTCTGGGAGGGATCGGCGAATGGGTGGCCAACGAGATCCGGCGCAGCCTGGAAAAGGACACCCGCTCGCTGGTCCTCGGCCATCTGCAGCGGGGCGGCAGCCCCACCACCTTCGACCGACTGCTGGCCCTGCGCTTCGGCGCGGCCGCGGTACGGATGGCCGAAGAGGGCATATTCGACCACATGGTTGCCCTGTGCACCCCGGCCATGAAGGCGGTACCCTTGGCGGAAGCGATCCAGTCTCGAAAGAAGGTGCCGCAGGACAGCGACAAGCTGATGACCGCCAGAGAAATCGGCATCTGCATGGGCGATTGACGCTCCACCAGCAACGGCCGGAGCATCATCCCCGTGGTTGATCCTCCGGCTGGTCCGGTAACCGTTGGCGACTACTGCCGCTCAAGCCGATCCATGTACTCCTGCCATTCCATGGGCAGCAGGGTTTTCTTGAGGTTGTTGCATTCCTTGCAGGCCGGCACCAGATTGTTCTTGGCGCTACGGCCACCACGGGCCAGGGGCACGATATGGTCCATGGTCAGTTCCTCCATCTCCGTTTCCCTGCCGCAGTAATGGCAGCGCCGCTGCGCGATCTTCTGTTTCCACCAGCGGCTGCGGCGCAGTTCCCTGGCCTTGCTCCGCTCCTGGCGGATGGTCGCCTCATCGACGCCGCCGAAGCCGTACCCGTCGTCCATCACCGCACCACCTCGCCGAGCAGGAGCTTCCGGGCCGCGCCGATCAGGTACAACGACCCGGCC
The DNA here is from genome assembly GCA_029865195.1 of Desulfobulbaceae bacterium. GTDB lineage: Bacteria > Desulfobacterota > Desulfobulbia > Desulfobulbales > UBA5123 > UBA5123. The sequence goes on along the minus strand of JAOUHH010000123.1, from coordinate 599 downwards.
ACCACGATCAGATCCCCGCTATCCGCCTCCCGTGCCGCAAACGCCAAGGCCTCGGCAACGGTATCCGCGCCTGCCGCCCTCTCTTTGCAGGTATCGGGCAACAGCTCGATGAGATGCGCCGCCTGTGCGGACCGCTCGCATTCCGGACGGGTAAAGATGATCCGTGCGCACAACGGGGCGATTGCCGCCAGCATCGGCGCGATATCCTTGTCTGACATACTGGCCCAGATCATGATCACCCGGTCGTGCGGAAAGGCGTCGGAAAGGGCCTTCCGCAGCGCCTCCACCCCTGCCGGGTTGTGCGCGCCGTCGAGCAGGTACCGCCGCAGGTTCCGGCCAGTACCATCCCCTGCCGCCCCAGCCTGGCAAGAGACCTCGGCGCCGGTTACGGCGTCGAGACAAAAATATTCCATCCGGCCCGGCCAGCGAACGGCCGCCAGCCCCTGCCGGATCGCCTCCTCGGAAACCGGCAAGGCATCCGCCACGGCCTCCAGGGTGGCAACCGCCAGGGTCGCATTGGCGACCTGATGCCCGCCACCCAACCGGCACGGCAGGCCATCGAAAACCGCCATCCGCGCCCCGATGCCGCGGTAATCCCA
>JAOUHH010000122.1 GCA_029865195.1 Desulfobulbaceae bacterium | reverse complement strand
AAAACCCTTGCCCGCTTTTCCGGCCCGTGCGGCCTCAACCGCTGCATTCAAGGCCAGTATGTTGATTTGAAAGGCTATCTCATCAATGGTTTGGATAATCTTGACCATCGCCTCTGAATTGGATTCGATCCTGCCGATGGTTGCGGCAAGCTCCCGCATATCCGTCTGGGCGATAACGGCGCTGTCATGGGTTTTGCGCGCCATTTTGCTGGATTCTCTCGCTCGATCAACATTCTCACGGGTCTTGTCGTCAACCTCACGCATGATGACCCGGTTTTCCTCGGCCATTGTCTCGGCCGATGCGGCATTTTGCGTATTGCTTTCCGTGATATTGGTGATCACCGATGCCGAGGAAGAAATCTCCTCGGCCGAAGCGGCGAGCCTGATGGCGCCGTCCGCAACCACCGAACTTGCCTGCGAAACCTCACGGGCAGCGGTATTCATTTGCTCGGCGCCATGATTCATCATATCAGCCATCCTTTTGACCGGCAGCACGACCCCCCTGCGGATAAAGATGACGATCAAAAGGCACGAGACGACGAGCACCACCATCCCGGCAAGGATAGAATTGCGCTTCACCGTATTCATCTGCTGTTGCAAGGCAACCAGATCAACGATTATCTGAAATGCGCCATGCATATCGCCCACCTGCTTGCCGTCTTTGGGAAAGCCGAGTGGATCGACATCGGTATCAGGCCTGCTCGGATCATCGTTGCGCGTACCGTGACAAACCAGGCATTCTTGGGTGAGGACTACCTTGCGCATATAGCGATACACATTTTTTTCCTGATCGATCCCGGCAATCTCATTTTCGCTGCTTGCCGCGAGCCCTTTGAGTAATTCTATTTCCACGGCTGATTTTGGTTCGTAGTTCGGGTTGCGCGCCTTGAATCTGGTAGGCTTGAACTGGAAATGGCTCTCGGCTGCGCCGTCTCTGGCCACATTGAATGCCCATACCACCGGAATGGCGGCGTTGTAGTATCCTGTCTGGCGCAGCACCCTGAAAAATTCATCGGAACCCACTGCAAATCCTTTGATCTTCTCAACGGCTTTCCCCAGCAATTCCTCGGAACGAATGGCATGGTGCGTCGCCATGGCAATGCCTGCGGTGACCCTTGCGTTTTCAGCCATTCGACCGATTGCCCGAGCTTTATAAAACATCTCTTCATGAGCGTTACGTTCAAAATCATGCACGAAGATCACCAACGCGACGATTTGCCCTATCGCCACAGTTACCACCACACTGATGACTATTTTTGCTAGTAAACTCAGTCGTAATTGCATTAACTTTTCCTCTCAAGCTTGAGTGCGATGAAAAAAGTTGCCCCATGACCTTCTTCGCTGCTGACCCAAATTCTGCCCCCCATCAACTCGATCAGACGGCGGCAGATATACAATCCAAGGCCGGTTCCGGATTTGTTGCCGGTTTCATGGTCGAGTTTCTCGAACGGCTCAAATAATCGGGAAATCTTCTCATGCGGAATGCCGCAGCCGGTATCCCGCACCGACACAATCATTTCGTCAGGCATTTCCTGCGCGCGCACGGAAATCACTCCATGATCGGTAAACTTGATGGAATTTCTGGTAATTTTTTCAAAAACCTCAACAATCTTTTGCGGATCCGCCTTTACTTTCGATAAATGCGGGGGAAGAGAAATATCAAGCATGAGAGCTTTTGCCTGAATATTGACGGCAACCTTTGCAGCAACTGCTCGCCATGCGTCCTGGATAGAAACCTGCTCAATATCGCATTGAATATTGCTTTCGATAAGGGTCACATCGAGAATTTCCTCTACTATACGGTTAAGCGATTGCGCCGCCGCCTCAATTTTATCCAAAAAAACTCGCTGTTTTTCCGAATCACTGCAGTCACCCTTCTGAAGACGTTGGGTAAAACCGATGATGTGAGCAAGCGGGGTCCGGAGTTCATGACTCATGGACGCCAGAAACACATCCTTGACCTTTCGCGATTCATCGCGCACCTTGGCAGCCCGGATTTTTTCCTCGGCCTCCTGCTCCTTACGCAATTCAGCCAACACCCGCTTTACCCTGAAATCAAAACTCTCAAAATCGACAATCGGCTTCTCGATGAAATCACGGCCACCTGAAACCAGAAACGACTTAATCAGATGTTTCGAGCCATGCGCCGTAACCATGATCGCCGGCAGTTGCGGCCACTCATCCTTGATGGCAAGATATGTCGCCATGCCGTCTCGCCCAGGCATTTCCTGATCAATCAGCACCAGATTGACATCGTATTTCTGGAGAATCCGAAAAGCCGCGTCGCCACTTTCGGCGAGATGCACCTCATACCCCCTGTACATCATTTTGACCCTGATCAATTCTCGAATGGACTCGTCATCGTCGATGACCAGGAGTGAAACAGGGTGATCCTCCAATCCTTCCGGTTTTTCCACCATCACCTTGTTCCGCCCTGATTCCTTCGCTGCATACATAGCCACATCGGCTCGTTTAACCATGCCCTCCTGATCATTCTTGCGCAGTTCGGCCACCCCAAAACTGGCGGTCAGGTGCATATCCTGCGGGAAGATGTGCTGTTCGATCTGTTGCCGCGCTTTTTCCGCACAGATAATGGCAGCCTCCGCATTTGCTTCCGGAAGCAAAATGGCGAATTCCTCGCCGCCAAGTCGAGCCAGCAGATCACTGCGGCGACAGCTTTTCCGCAGAACTCTCGCCATTTCAATAAGGACCTTGTCGCCGACATCATGGCCGTATGTGTCATTCACAGCCTTGAAATGGTCAATATCAGCCAAAATTAAGGCCAATTGCCTGCCATAACGGCTGGCACGTTCCTCTTCCTGCGCCAGAAAGGTATTGAACGTACGACGGTTGAACACATTGGTCAACGGATCGACATGGGCATCCAGACGCCGTTCGGCCGTTTCAATTCCACGCCTGATTCTCGCCAATAACACCTCTTTCTGAAACGGTTTGACAATATAATCATCCGCCCCGCTCTCAAGCCCCTCAACCTCGTTTCCCTCACTGGCGGTAATCATGATGATGGAGAAGACGTTCTTGGGATCGCTGCGCAGCTTGCGGCAGACTTCAAGGCCGTTCATCCCGGGCATGTTGATGTCGAGCAGGATGAGGCCCGGATGCTCCGCTACGGCATGTTCTATTCCCGTTTCCCCGTTCTCGGCGGTAGACACGGAATAACCAGCCTCCTGCAGAAATTTGCGCAGGAGTTCCCGGACATCCTGGTCGTCGTCAATGATCAGTATCCTGTTCTGCATGGTCATCTCCACGGTTGCCCCGCCATTGACAGGGAACAGAGCTTTCCAGACCTGTCACGCTTCGGCGTCATCGCGGACAACCTCGATATTGCAGAGATAGTCTTCCAGCCGGATGATCAGTTCTCCTACGGCGACACCATTCTTCTCCTTGGCGGCCTTCTCGATCAGACCGCCGATCTCCGTAATTTCCGCGAACCCATAACCGCCGCCGGACCCCTTCATGCTGTGCCCCTTGCTCTGTACGGATTCAAAATCTCCCTCGGCAAGTCTTGCCCGCATGTTTTCAATATCCTGGCGGCGATTTTTCAGATACCCAGGCACCAGATCAAACAGATCCTCATCAACTTTCACGACAATGCCACCCACGACAACCTCCTGTTTTCAGTTAGGACAACCATGTGTAATCGCCTCTTGAACTTCACGCATGAAACGAAGCAACTCCTTCTTCTTGATTGGTTTGGTCAAATGCCAATCACAGCCGGCCTCACGGCTTTTTGCCGCATCCTCAGCCATGGCGTACGCCGTTAAGGCGACAATGGCGGTTTCCGAACGTTGCTGCGACGCTTCCCATTTGCGTATAGTTCGCGTCGCTTTATAGCCGTCCATAACCGGCATCTGCATGTCCATCAAAACCAAGTCAAAATGGCCGGACTGAAATATATCAACCGCCACGGCTCCATTCTCAGCAACGGTAATCTCATGATTCGTCTTGCCGAGATAGGCCAGAATCAGATTGCGGTTGTCCTCATTGTCCTCAACCAACAAAATTGACATCCCGATCTCCCCCTGCTCAACCGCCGGGCGTTCGACGGCACCCGAAGGGGGGTATTTCGTCGATTTTCCTCCAAGGACAACCGCAATCTCATACCGCAACTCAGCCCGCCGCACAGGTTTGGTCAGGCAGGCAGCGATCCCCAGTTCAACCGCTCGTCGCCGGAAAAGAGCAACATCACCGGCCGAGGTCAGGATTATCACCGCCGCGTGAGGCAATTCATCATCATGCCTGATCGCCTCCACCACTTCGAGCCCGTCCAAACCTGGCATTTGATAATCCAGCAGCAGTAAGCCAAAAGGTGCACCATTTGCCGCGGCCTCCCGTAGCATCCGCATCCCGGCGGTGCCGCTTTCCGCCTCCGCCACATACGCCCCCCACGCCGTCAACTCCTCACGCAGAATCATCCTGTTGGTTCTGTTATCATCCACAACCAGCACCTTTGTCCCGGCAAGTTCTCCGAGTTGCGGCGGTGCGTCATCGGCCCCCATGACACCTATTTTCAGACGCACGGTAAAGTAAAATCGACTGCCCTGCCCCTCTTCGCTTTCAACCCAGATCCGTCCTCCCATCATTTCCACCAAGTGACGGCAGATCGCCAGTCCCAGCCCGGTGCCGCCGTAACTGCGGGTAATGGAAGCATCAGCCTGGGAAAAACTGTCAAAGATATAGGTTTGTTTCTCAGGAGGGATACCGATACCGGTGTCCGAAACGCAGAACCGCAGATCCACCTTGCCGTTTTCTTCGCCGGTTTCCGCCACCTCGATCACCACCTCTCCCTGCTGGGTAAACTTGATGGCATTCCCAGCCAGATTGGTCAAAATCTGCCGCAGTCTAACCGGATCGCCAATCAGGGAACGTCGGGTGGAGGGATGAATGCGGCAGGCCAATTCCAGCCTTTTTTCGTGGGCATTGAAACTGAGAGCGTCGGCGTTTTTCTCGAGCACATCGACCAGGTCAAAGGCGACCTCGTCAAGCTCCATTTTCCCCGCCTCAACCTTGGATAAATCGAGAATGTCGTTGATGATCACCAGCAGGTTCTCACCCGCCGCCTGGAAGGTTTGCACATAGCGGGATTGTTCCTCGCTCAACTTCGTTTCAAGGAGCAGGTCGGCCATGCCGATGATGGCGTTCATCGGGGTCCGGATCTCATGACTCATATTGGCCAAAAATGCAGACTTGGCGCGGTTTGCCGATTGTGCTTCATCACGCGCCGCAACCAACGCCGCCTCCGCCTCCTTGCGAACGGTGATGTCGGTCAGGGCACCGACGTAGAACCGATTCCCTTCATGATTCATCTCGTTTACCAGCAATTCGATGGGGAATATTTCGCCGTTTTTTCGCTGGCCGCTCACCTCACGACAGATCTTTTCAGCGGCAATACCACCGTGCAGGTGGCTGTCGATAAGACGATCATGACGGCTGCGATACGGCTCCGGCATCAAAATGTTGACGTTGCGTCCGGCTACCTCATCCGAGGTAAAACCGAAAATCTCTTCCGCCGCCCGATTGAATGAAAGTATCTGTTTCTCCGCATTGATGACGATAATGCCACTGCCCACGGTGGACATAACGGCTCGCATCTTGGTTTCGCTGGCCTGTAGTTCGGAGGTGCGAAGTTCGACGATGCGGGTGATTTTTGCCTTCTGCTCAACAAGAACGACGATATATCCGGCAAGCAACCCTGCGGAAAACAACCCGGCCAACAGGATTCCGTAGGGCTGAAAACTGCGGTGCACATCGATATATTCAGTCGTCGGATTCCCACGCAGTGTCCAATTCCTGTCGCCTACTGAAAAATCGGCCACGTATTCCATCCGCTGGTCCGCCTGACTCTCTTCGTCCGGCTGATGTCGAGACAATGTCTCGCGCCCACCGGATAGCCTCTTGACTTCGAGCAAGGTAACAATCTTCTCATCTCCGAGGCCTGCATGCACCAAGGCCTCGTGAAAAACCCCGTCTAATCTGTAAATGCCGAACACAATACCGTTCAGACTGGCCCGTCGGGCGGCAACGGACTGCGGATATCCAGCATAAACCGCCGCAACCACCCAGAAAACACTTTGCCCGCGCCCTTGTTTCGCGCTGAATTTCAAGTTCTTCTGCGGAATAGCAATAATTTCACCGGAGTCAACCGCCATGGCGAGCCTCTTTCTAAACTCAAGGTCCGCGCCAGCCTGCAAGTCAACCCCCTCGACATCGACTGACGGTTCGGCGAGTCGTACGGTAAATCGATCCATCCCCACGCCCGATCCGGCGTCGTCTCTGCCGGCCCAGCCAATACTGACAACATCAGAATGCCGCTCGAAGGAAGGCGCGAGAAAGATACGTAACTCATCAGCGGTGACCGTTGTTGAAGCGTTAAAAAGCCCACGGAGATTGGCTATGATCTCAAAATGCTGATCCATCTCGCGTTGCAATGAGGCGCGCCGGCCATCCATGATCCGCTCAAAACCTCCTTTCATTTCCTGCCATTCCCAATTCCAGGCCAGATAAAAAAGAGCACTCGAGATGGCTGCCCCGACCACGAAAACTGCGATGAAAATCGGCGAAAACGATCTTCCAGATGACGCCATTTCGCTCCTCGGACGATGCACATGTTCAGCCGACACCACGACGTCGGCACTCGCACTCACCAGTTATGGATTATTCCTTATGAACGTAAAATCCGGCACGGGGAAGAATTTCCCGCAACCTTGTAGCCAGACGGCCGGCGGCCCCTGGACGGGACCGGCGCGGAAAGGCCGTTGCCTGCACACTGATAAAAATAAATTACCACACGCCCAAGGACTAAATCAACTTGTCAGGCAAAAAAACGATTAAACGTATCACTTTGATTCATTTTTAAGGCGTTCGGCGAAAAAGAGGCATGCGATGAAAATGTTAGGACAAAACCGAGAAAAATTCCGGTATGTATGATCATGGACCAAGCGGTATTGTCATGCCGCCGGATAAATCCGTTCCGAGGAGCCGTGCCTCATGCTTGACCACAAAAAACTCGCCGTCATCCACATCACCAAGAAGGAACTCAATCTCTCTGACGATGAGTACCGCGACACCCTAGAAAAAATCACCGGCGTACGCTCGGCCAAGGAGATGGACGACGCGGGTTTTTACAAGCTGATGCGTTTCTTTACCCGCAGCCGGCATTACCGGTCAAGCCGTGACGGCATCACCTTGCGGCAAAAGATGTATATCCGGCATCTGGTTGAGGACACCGGCTGGGACGAGAAACACTTCCGCAATTTCCTGCGTAAATACTACCACCAAGACGATACGGAGAGCCTGAGCAAACGCGAGGCGAGCAAACTGATCGAATCGCTCAAGAGGATCATTACCCGGCAGCTAGAAGAGTGACCAGCCTCAGCGGCAGTCCCACCCCTCACGCAGGCAGGCCAGCGCCTCGTGGTTGGTGAGATCGAGATGCAGGGGCGTGATGGAAACATAGCCATCCAACAGCGCTTTGGCGTCGGTATCATCGCCCTCGTCCCACAGAGGCGTACCGCCACCGATCCAGTAATGCCTGCGCCCCCACGGGTCGGCTGTTTCGGTGATCGAGCCTTCATAGACCCTTCGCCCCTGGCGAGTAAAACGCACACCCTTGATCGCGTCGGCCGCCAATGCCGGCACGTTCAGATTCAACAAGGTATCCCTGGGCAACCCGTGGTTGAGAATCTTCCGCCCCACCTGTTCGGCGTAGTACGCCGCCGCCGCATAATCGAAAAGATCATTTCCAGCCATCGATACAGCAAAGGCTGGAATCCCCAGCATGGTCGCCTCAATGGCGGCGGAGACGGTGCCGGAATAGCTGATATCATCGCCCAAGTTGGCGCCGGGGTTGATGCCGGAGGCGACCAAGGCCGGTTTTTCGGTCAATATTTTCTCAATGGCAATGGTCACGCAGTCGGTGGGAGTGCCATCAATGGCATAGACATCCTCGGCCATGGTCCGCACCCGCAGGGGCCGATCCATGGTCAACGAATGGCTGACCGCGCTGTTGTCACGCAAAGGAGCCACCACCACCACCCGGCCAAGGGCTTGCATGGCATTTTGCAAGGCAAGCAGCCCCGGCGCATTGACGCCATCATCGTTGGTGACGAGGATAAGTGGTCGTGCTGACACTGGTTGTTCCTTATGCTTAATAAAATATATCAGGGAATTTGGG
>JAOUHH010000121.1 GCA_029865195.1 Desulfobulbaceae bacterium | reverse complement strand
CCCGGAGAAGCTTATCCCCTTGGTCCTGATCAACATCCTCCACGGCAAGCCACTGCCCATCTACGGCGACGGCCTTAATGTCCGTGACTGGCTCTATGTCGACGACCACTGCCGGGGCATCGAACTGGCCATCAAGAAGGGCAAGGTGGGTGAGGTGTACAATATCGGCGGCAACAACGAGTGGACCAACATCGATATCGTCAGCCATCTCTGTGCCCTGATGGACGAGATGGTCGCCGCGGACACGGCCCTTGCCGACCGTTTCCCGCAGACCCCGGCGGCCATGGGCAAACGTTCTGAATCCTTGATTACCTATGTGCGGGATCGGGCCGGCCATGACCGCCGCTACGCCATTGACGCCGCCAAGAGCCGGGCGGAGCTTGGCTATGAACCGGCCGAGTCCTTCCCGTCCGGGATTCGCAAGACCGTGGCCTGGTATCTTGCCAACGAGCCCTGGTGGCGGGCGGTACTGGATGGCAGTTACCACCGTGAGTGGCTGGCGCAGCAGTATGGAGAGGGGAACAAGGAATGAGCGGCGGGGGCGAAAAACTGCCGCTGTCGGTGGCGATCATCACCAAGAACGAAGAGGAGCGGCTGGCCGATTGCCTGGCCAGCGTTGCCTTTGCCGACGACGTGGTGGTTGTCGACGCCGAGAGCCACGACCGCACCCAGGAGATTGCCAAAAATGCCGGGGCGAGGCTTTTTGTCGAGCCGTGGCGCGGTTTCGGACCGCAGAAGCAGTTCGCCATCGATCAGTGTCGGCATCTCTGGGTGCTGGTGCTTGATGCTGACGAGCGCATCCCGCCGGAAACCGTTGTCGAGATAACCACCCTGTTGGGCGGCGAACCGATGCATGTCGCCTACAGCCTGCCGCGCAAGAATTTCTTCTCCGGTCGCTGGATCCGTCACGCCGGCTGGTGGCCGGACCGGGTGGTGCGGCTTTTTCGAAAGGATTGCAACCGGATGTCCGCCCACCTTGTCCATGAATCGATTCAGGTGGGCGGTTCGGTGGGCGAGCTGGTCAACCCCATCGTCCATCTCACCAACCGCAACCTCCGGCAGACCATGGATAAGGTCAATCATTATTCCACCGCCGGGGCCGAGGAGATGTTCGCCTGCGGCGAGACCGCCTCGATTTTCAAGGCAGTGGCCCGGGGTGGCTGGGCCTTTCTCTATAACTATCTGTTCCGTTTAGGGTTTCTCGACGGCGGGCAGGGGTTGGTGATCGCCTGCACCGACGGCATCAACAAGTTTCTGAAATACGCCAAGCTCCACGAGATGCACAGCCGGCGGGATAAAGGATAAGATGGACCTCTCGATAGTCATCGTCAACTGGAACACCCGCGACCTGCTCCGTAACTGCCTTACCTCCATCGCCGATACCGTCACCGGCCTTGATTACGAGGTCTTCGTGGTCGACAACGCCTCCGCTGACGACAGCGTTGCCATGGTCCGGGAGCAGTTTCCGTCGGTGATCGTCATCGCCAATGACACCAATCGTGGCTTTGCCGCCGCCAACAACCTGGCCTTCCGGCGGATGCAGGGGCGCTACGCCCTGCTCCTCAATTCCGATACGGTCTTGACCGACGGCGCCATCTCCACCCTGTTTGGGTTCATGGAGGAGAACAGCGAGGTCGGCATGTGCTGCGGGCAGTTGTTGAACGAGGACGGCTCCCGTCAGAACTCCATCGCCAATTTTCCGTCGGTATGGCCGCTTCTCTGCAACGAAACCCTCCTGCGGCTGCTGTTGCCGGCCAAATTCCCCAGTAAGCGGCAGGTTTACAGCGAACCGGTGGAGGTGGATTCCTGCATCGGCGCCTGCATGCTGGTGCGGAAAGCGGCCATGGACGTGGTAGGGTTGCTGGATGAACGGTTTTTCTTCTACTTCGAGGAGACTGACTGGGCGTACCGTTTTAAAAAGGCGGGCTGGCGGATCTGTCTGGTGCCGCAGGCCAGGATTTATCATCTCCAGGGCAAGAGCGTCGGCTACAGCGCCAAGGCCCGGATCATGTTTCACCGCTCCCGTTCGATCTACTTCAAGAAATGGCATCCTGGTCAACACGGCGTGATGATCGCGGTGATCTTTGCTCGGACCGTCATCAATATCCTTCTCAATCTCCTTGGCGGCATTTTTACCCTGGGTATGCAACGGGGTATCCGGCAGCGGCTGGCGGTCAACGCCCAGTTGGCCTGGTGGTATCTGCGGGGGTGCCCGGCAAGGTAATTAAATCGTGGTTGTTTGATATGCACAAATAAAGGGTGCCGGGAAAATCCCCGCACCCTTTATTTGTCTTCGCTGTCGCGCCGGTTAATATTTTCCGTAGTCGCTGTCGTCGAGGGAGATTATCTCGTTCGGCTTGCCTGTTTTTGCCGCCGCCTGCCCCCCGCCCCACTTGGTGGTTGATGAAGCAGCCTTGCGGGTCGGTTGCGGCAGGGAAGGTTTTGTCCCTGTCTGCGCTCCCTTCTTGACCTTGAAACGGTTAACCATATCCTTCATGTGCAAGGCCTGGCCGGAAAGTTCTTCCGACGCGGCCGCCGATTCCTCGGCGCTGGCCGTATTCTGCTGGGTCACCTGATCGATCTGGCCCAGGGCCTGGCTGGTCTGGTTGATGCCCTGTGCCTGTTCGTTGGAGGCGGCGGCGATCTCGCCGATCAGGTCGCTGACCTTGGTTACCGAGGCGACGATTTCGGCCAGCGCCTCGCTGGTGGCTTCGGCGATTTGGGTGCCGTTCCTGGTTTTCTCAACCGACCCCTCGATGAGTTCGGCGGTTTCCTTGGCCGCCTTGGCGCTGCGGGCGGCAAGGTTTCTCACCTCCTCGGCGACCACCGCAAAGCCCTTGCCGTGACGGCCGGCCCTGGCTGCTTCCACCGCCGCGTTCAAGGCCAACAGGTTGGTCTGGAAGGCGATCTCGTCGATAACCTTGATGATCTTCGAGATGTTCTGGCCCGCCTCGTTGATCTGCCCCATGGCGCTGACCATCTCTTCCATTTTGGAGTTGCCGCTCTCGGCGGCATCTCTGGTCTGGATGGCCAGCTTGTTTGCCTGGGAGGCGTTTTCGGCGTTCTGCTTGGTCTGTGAACCCATCTCGGTCATGGTGCTGGTAATCTCTTCGAGCGAGGCCGCCTGTTCGGTGGCGCCCTGGGAGAGTGCCTGGCTTGCGTCGGAAACCTGGCTTGCGCCGCTGGTGATCTGGTCGGTGGCGACCAGGATCTCGGTGATGATCCGGTTGAGGTCATCGCAGGTTTTTTGCAGCGAGGTGCCGATGGCGTCGTCTTCATCCTTGGGCTTGATCTCGAAGGTCAGATCGCCGTCGGCCATTTTGGCCAGGGCAACCACCACCTCGTTTTGCAGGGTGTTGGCGAAGCTGTCCATGGCTTCCGCCATCTCGCCGATCTCGTCCCGGCGTCTCATGTTCAGACGTCTGTTCACGTGGCCCCGTGCCAACTCCTTGATCATCGTCACGGTCTGACCGATGGGGCCGGTGATGGAACGTGTAATAAAAAGGGCCAGGGTGACGCCGATGGCGAAGGCGAGAACGGCGATGACGACAATGGCGTTGCGCGTCTGCTCGGCCCCCTCGATCATGGCGGTTTCGGAAAGGATGTTTTCCTTGACCAGGGTATTCATCTTTTTGAGCAGTTCCTGGACCTTTTTGAGATGGATTTCGGTTTCCGATGAGTAGATGGTCGTTGCCTGGCACCGGCCTTGGAGATTGGTCTCGGCCCGTTTCTGCATTTTTTTCAAGGTGTCGCGCACATCGGCAAGAACCGGCAGGATCTTGCCCTGATAGAGGGCGGATGCGGCAGCAAAATCCTTCTTCGCCAGCAGCGCGTCAATGGTATGCCCGTATTCATGCAGTTGTTTGTGCGGCTGGTCGATCATTTTCAGCATTTGGGCGAGTTCCGGGTCCGCCGTCGCCATCTTGCGACCGTCCTCGCCGTAAAGAAACTGACCGAATCCGCATTTGGTGGGGTCCAACTGCACCCCGACCACATTTTTGCGACTCAGGATGGCATCCTGCACCTTGCTGGTCCAGGCAACGTGGTCAAGTTCTTTCTGCACCAGAAAAGAGGGGAGGTTGGCGTCGGCGCTTTTGAATACCTCCTTGATTTTGCGGGCTGATTCGTGCAGCTTCTGATGCGGTTCGCCGATGGCCTCCAGTGATTCATGCAGCAAGGGGAGTATCTGTTCCGCATCCTTGCGACCCTCGCCGTAATACCATTTGCCGAAGCCGCATTTGGTGTGATCGAGTTGCACGGTAAGCTCCGTGACATGGGTGTCGGTGAGATATGCCGATACCTGATGTGCCCAGTTCAGGTGATCGACCTCCCGTTGCAAAATTTCACCCCGCAACGCATTGCCTTTGGCAACCTCCATGCCATCCTCCACGACATGGGTGAGACCGAAGATGCCCCATCCGCCGAGAAGCAGCAGTAAACCGAGAATGCTCCCCGAAAGAATTGCCATTTTTTTCCCGATTCGGGTGTTTTCAAGCATCTTTGTCACCTCCAAGTCATATTCCGTTGCATTTTGCAAGATGCACACGCCAGCATGGCTGGGTATGAAACCTAGGCAATGTGGATTTGTTAATTAAGATGCCTGGGCGAATTTTCTTCTCGTCGCTGGTTTGATTGGCATCTTGTTGGCTCATCTTCGTTGCGCAAGGTATTTACACTTCGTGCCACTGCCTGTGTTAGATTTCCATGTGTAAATACAGCCAATTCATCGTTATCAAAAAAAGTTGTGGCGAGTCAATATTATTAAATGATTTCAAGTAATTGCATTACCTTACATTCTTACATGTAAATTTATAATGTTTCTCAAGTAAAATAATTGGCTATGGTGGTGTTGTTTGTAATAAGCCTGATTCATGAATTTTTTTCTGCAGGGAGGGGCGATTTACGCAGGGGTTGGATAGGAGTTGAAAAGACGCGGCGCTTAACTGGTGTCAGGGTGCGGTGAGGAAAATATTGAATGTCGTAGCGAATATAAAAAAAGCGCCACCGGCATAAATCCGATGGCGCTTAGGGTGCGAACAACATTCGGCCGTAGGCTGGTCTTTACCAGCCTACGGGTCGTGTCAGTATTTACCGAACTCCTTGTCATCCAAGGCGATAATGTCGCTGGGGCTTTCTTTTTTTGGGCGTGATTGTGTTTTTGAGGCACCCCAGTCATGTTTCGGTGCGGGAGCGGTTACGGTGTGCTGATGCGGAAGCGCTTGTTGCCGTGGTTGCGAATAACCTCGTGCCTCCCCCCTGATTTTGAAGCGGCTCATCATCTCTTTCATGTGCATGGCCTGTCCGGAAAGCTCTTCCGATGCGGCGGCGCTCTCCTCGGCGCTGGCGGTGTTCTGCTGGGTCACCTGATCGATCTGGCCCAGCGCCTGGTTGGTCTGGCTGATGCCCTGCGCCTGTTCGTTTGAGGCGGCGGCGATCTCGCCGACAAGATCGGTTACCTTGGTGACCGAGTTGACGATTTCGGCCAGCGCCTCGCTGGTAGCTTCTGCGATCTTGGTGCCGTTCTTTGTTTTTTCAACCGAGCTCTCGATGAGTTCGGCGGTTTCCTTGGCCGCTTTGGCGCTGCGGGCGGCAAGGTTTCTCACCTCTTCTGCGACCACGGCAAAGCCCTTGCCGTGACGGCCGGCCCTGGCCGCTTCCACCGCCGCGTTCAAGGCCAACAGGTTGGTCTGGAAGGCGATCTCGTCGATGACCTTGATGATCTTCGAGATGTTCTGGCCCGCCTCGTTGATCTCGCCCATGGCGGTGACCATCTCCTGCATCTTGGCGTTACCGCCCTCGGCAGCACCTCTGGTCTGTCCTGCCAGCTGGTTGGCCTGGGTGGCGTTTTCGGCGTTGAGTTTGGTTTGGGAAGCCATCTGGGTCATGGAACTGGTGATCTCCTCAAGCGACGCCGCCTGCTCGGTGGCACCCTGAGAAAGGGCCTGGCTGGAGTCGGAAACCTGGCCCGAGCCGCTGGCGATCTGCTCGGTGGCGTTGAGGATTTCCGAGATCAGTTTGTTGAGGTCGTCGCCGGTCTTCTTGAGCGAGTTTCTGATCGCGTCGTTCTCGTCGTGTGGGTTGGCGTCGAAGGTAAGGTCGCCGTCGGCGAGCTTGTTGAGCGCCGCCACCATCTCGTTTTGGAGTGAGTCGGCAAAAGAGTCCATGGTCTTGGCCATCTGGCCGATCTCGTCGGCTCGATCCATGTTGAGGCGGGTGTCCAGGTGGCCCTTGGCCATCTCGTCAAGCATGTGCACGGTCTTGTTCACCGGCTGGGTGATGGAGCGGGTGATCATCAAGGCGATGATGACAATGGCGGCTACGCCGATGACAAAGACGATGCCGATCACCCATTTCAAGGCGTTGACGGCGGCGAAGGCCTCGGCCTTGTCGATTTCGGCGATGATTACCCAGTTGTAGTCACCGACCTTCAGCGGGCTGTAGGAGGAGAGGACCGGGTTGCCGTTGTAGTCCATGATGATTTTAGAGTCGGAACGACCGGCCAGGGCCTCGCGGCTCGCCTCGGTGTCGACGCTGCCCTTGGCGGAGTCGGCAAAGGATGCCTTCACGCTGTGATAGGTCGGATCGAGGAATGAGTCGGAGCGCATTCGCTTGTTGGGACCGACCAGATAGGTCTCGCCGGTCTGGCCCATGCCGTCGCGTTGCTGCATGATCAGATTGATCGCCTCCAGTGAAAGCTGCAGGGCGACAATCTGCCTCACCTCGCCATGTTGGATGATCGGCGCGGCGATGAAGGCGCACGGTTCGTTGTTGCTGGGCGCGTAGGGCGCAAAATCGGCGATTCCGTATTGTTTGGTTTGGAGCACCTGGCGAATCAGTTTGCCGAGGTTTGAGTCGGCGTATTTGCCGTTGACCATATTGGTTTGGTAGTCGGCTTCCTTGGCCGCAGTGTAAGATACATACCCGTCGGTGTTGACGATAAAGAGGTCGTAGTAGCCGTACTGTTTGATGTAGTCAGCGAAGTAATCCTTGCCGCCTTCGGTGAGATTGGCCATGGCGGCATCCATGGTGCCGGCCTGACTCAAGAAATTGCCGATGGTTTCGACCAGCACGTTCATGTCGCCGTGCCGTTCCTCGAAATAACGGGTGATCTGGGCTTTCTTGATCCCCTGCACGGCGTTGAGCTGGTTGAAGGCGGATTTTTCCAGCGCGTCCGACGCATTGATGAGCGCGGTGAGGCCGACCACCGCAAAGGGGATGACCCCGACGCAGAGGAAGGCGATGAGGAGTTTTTGACCTAGTTTGAGTTTGCTGAACATTGTCTACCTCTTTGAGAAGTTTGGTAATGTGAATTAATAATTCACGCGGCGGCGCTGACCAGAAGCTCCATTTCGTCGTCGTAGAGCAATTTTTCGACGTTGAGGAGGATTCTGACTTCATCGCCAACCTTGCCCATGCCTTTCAGGTAGCGGCTGCTGGCTCCCTTGGTGGTTCTGGGCGGGGGTTCAACATCCTTTTCCGGGATGTCGGCCACTTCATTGACCTGATCGACCACTAGGCCAACGGCGGTGGAGTTGATGTCAACGACGATGATACAGGTACGTTCGTCATAATCCCGTTCCGGCAACTGAAAACGCAATCGCACGTCCATGACAGGGATGACCTTGCCGCGTAGATTGATTACTCCTTTTACGAAGTCAGGCATGTCCGGCACTTCGGTGATGCGCTGGATGCCGATGATCTCGGTGACAAAGGCTATGTCAAGCCCGTAATCCTCGCCGGCCAGATGAAAGGTGAGATACTTGTCTTTCTGGGTATCTTCCTCGTCGTCGTAAAGGTCATCATCCAACATAGCATCTTGCTCTTCTGCCATTGCAGGTGCTCCTGTTTTTAGTGGGGATAGGAATGCATGGATTGTTTAGGCGTATTACAATTAATAATTTTCTGACAATCAGAGGGTGTTTGTCAATTATTTTTTAAGCAGAATGGGAGTTATTTGCTGAGCGGAGTTGCGGGGTGTGGCTAAACTTTGTCGAGAGAAGGTGGGGTTGGAAGCTTATAGGGGGGGAAGCTTATAAAAAAAGGCGCCGCCTAAGTTGCCGGCGGCGCCTTTTTTTATTTCGTATCTGTACGGTTTAGTATTTACCGAACTCCTTGTCGTCCAAGGCAATCAGTTCGCTGGGCGAGGTGGCGCGGTTGGCTTGTGCCTGCCGCTGTGGCAGCGTTTTTTGCGGAGCGTTC
>JAOUHH010000120.1 GCA_029865195.1 Desulfobulbaceae bacterium | reverse complement strand
ATGATGCCGCGGACCTTGCCGTCCGCTTCACGCTGGTCGGTGATCGTGTCGTTGCCGTCGCCAGGATGCCAGACATAGGTGTCGTAGCCTGCTCCGCCTTGCAGGATGTCGTCGCCGAGCCCGCCTTCCAGGTGGTCGTCGCCAGCTCCGCCGGACATGGTGTCGTTGCCAGCCATGCCGTAGAGGTGGTCGGATTTGCTGTCGCCGGTAATGGTGTCGGCAGCGCCTGAACCAAAAACGATATTGTGGGTATCTCCGCCCACGCCATCGACAGTCAGGGTAATACCGCGCGTCATGTCCTTGAACTTCCAGTCATCTTTAATGCTCCAGGTATCCCAGTCGGCATCGTAGGATTTATCCCCCGGTAGCAAGTCGTCGGCATCCTTCTTCCCGCTGTCGAACTGCATCTTCCAGGTCAGCATGGCGGCGCGGTCTTGCAGGTACAGGTCGCTGAACCGGTTGGCGTCGAGATGGCCATCGGCATTGTGGTCGGTGTACAGGCTGTCGTTGCCGGTAACGACAAAGGGGTTCAGCCATTCCAGGGCGTGACGATAAGCGATGTCGGTTTTGGCCTGGCTTGCGATCTGCGCCCGGCTCTGGCCAACAAGGGAGACCACCTTGCCGCCGTGTTTTGATTCCTCCTCATTTTGCACTTCGTAGAGATGGGTATAAAAAACGTCACGGTTGGACTCCTCACCAGGGGAATAAGACTTAAAGTAGACCCAGCCAAGCCCGGACAATGCCGCTTCTAGGGTATTGGCGCTTTGGTTGGATACGGCTTTGCGGATGGCGGTTACCGTCGCCACGCTCACCGTTGGATCGACCTTGGCGAAGAGGTCGTAGACGGCCAAGGCGTCGGTGAGGGTGACGATGCGGTGATTGTGAATAGGGTTGGCATTCGATTCGACCTGAATGGCAATCGGCGGCGTCACATAAATGCCGACAAGCGAAGCAGGGTCTGACGTGGCAACGATATTGGAGATAGGCAGCGAGGTGGAAATGGTGAGCGGCCTGCCTGGCGAGAGCGCTTGGGCAATGGCCCCAAGAATGTTGCCCGTAAATCCTGTCAGCCCTGGCGCATTGTAGAGATACACTTGCGTTGCGTCCGCCGCATAGTCAAGCGACAAGTTGGTCGCCAGAAAACCACCCAGACTATGCCCGGTAACCGAAAAGCCAGATTTTAGAACCCCGTCGTCCAGCCATTTCCGTACTTGAGCGGAGAGCGCCTTGTATTGCGCTTGGTGTTCGTCAGTACCAAGCATCCCGATATCGATGAAATCCGTGACAATGTCCAAAAAATCCTGGGTGCCACGCACGGCAACCACTTGTTTACCTGTGCCGACCTCCTCAAAAATGGTGACCGATAAACCGGTCTGGACGGTACAGGTGACCAACTGGCCGAAATCGTCGTAGTATGAGTCTTGCACTTGCCCATTGTATTGATCGATGACCTGCCAGTGTGCGGCGAATTCTTCGGCTTGTTTTTGGGCCATGCCGTTGCCATCATCCTGTAAAGCGTCAACATAAACATCCTTCGACATACCAGGTGTCAGGGTGGCGTATGCGGCAAGGGCAAGCTCGGCTTCAGTCAAATATTCCGTAATCGTGCTCATTATTCAGCCCCTTTCACAAAGATTAAAGATTCAAATTGTATTTTTCTTGGATCAGGACAACTAAAATTTGAACCATGCCAAAATCCAGGCAAGTCGCCACCGCCTCGACCATACCGAATGTATTCCCCCAACGCCTTGCCGTCACTACGACGGATAATTCTAGTTTGCCTGCGTGTTACTTGAGGATCTTTCTCATGGTAATAACGGTTCTCGACATCGTAGTAATATCTATCCGATAGTTTTGCCTCTGACTCATAAGGAATCCATATCCTGCCGGCCTGGTCCAGCAATTCCGGCGTCAACTTTACCGTTTCATACACCTTGACCCCGCCATCCTTGGCGCACAGTTCGCGCACCTGGGCGTCGTAGAACATCTTCTTGCCAGCCACCTCCCAGAATGCCCCACCGAACCAAAGCGAAAAAAGAACCGCCCCGATCATAATATGCAGGATTTTCCGTGTCAGGTCGGCTGGCTTCCAGTAACGCCAGACACGATATATCATCCGACCCGCAAACAACCAGATCGCAATCAATGCTATCAAATACAAACCGCTCATGCCGCTATCCTCCACATAATGTCTGTCCCAGCCCCGCCGCCCGAAAAAACATAAATGGCAGCACCACTCAACAAATCATCATCAATATCAAACTGAAGCAGCTCACCTCACCCAAGGAATAGCTGCAAAAAGGCAGACCACCCCATCCGCGGATGAGTCGCACGCAATAAATAATAGTATGTTTTTGGGGACCCCCCCCAACTCCGGAATGGAGCATTAAACTGGTGTAAAGAAAGAGCCAGTTATTGTCAAAGCATTTCGTATCGAACCATGCAACATACAGAGTTACCCTTAAAAACGGATAGGGAGTACTCCCCATACATGCACAGGCATGCGCGCCACAACACCAGAATAATGCCAGGCTGGAACATGGATCAATGCGCCCTTGCCTGATGGCTTTGGATACCTGCGGTCATCTGTTCCACGGTCAGGGCCAGTCTGCCGATGGTTTTGTTTTGATCATACGACCGGTACGTTGCCGCCACGGCAGCAGCACGCTCACTGTATAACGGGTCGGTCAACAGAACGGACAAGACAGAGGCGCAACCATGCTTGCGGAGTGCTTCCTTGGATACCCTCATCCCAGTCTTCATGCACGCCAGGTTACGGGCGGTCATCCATTGCTCGATCATGATGGGGAACACCAATAATGGAACCCCTTGCAGCAGACAGGCCGCAGTTAGGCCATGTCCGCCGTGGCTGACAACCAAGTCCACCTGAGGGAGAAAATAGGGGACGGAGCCCGATATTTTTTTGTTTCATCTTCTTCCCCCTAAACAGGATTACTTTTATCGGACCTAACGGCCTCGACGCCCCTCTTCCGTGGGCGACCAGGCTTTCCCACACGCACCGATCTCGCCAATACAGCTTCAATCTGATCCTTGAACTGATCTCCACCCAAGACCAAACCGCTGTTCACTGTTTCTCGAATTGCTATAAGAGATTCGTCATCTACGTCGTGCTGAAACAGAGCGCGATACGCCTCCTGTCGCACTTGGTTGTCCTTGCCCAAGTCGAGGTAACACGGATGATCCTGGAGAAGATCATCCGGTCGGCCGCAAGCATGTGCACCGTAACTCGACCATTTGTAATCGCTTGGGGCAGCTACCATGCCAGCTCGAACCGGGTTTAACTCGATATACCGGCAACAGGTTAACAGATAACACTCCGAGTCGATCACGCTCGACTTGAAACGGCCTTCCCATAGCGTTCCGCTACGCTTATAGACGTAATTCACATATTGCACATAACGGCTGCCCAGGTAACGCATCATGAGAGACAAACTTTCCCCGTCTATTGGCGTAGTAAGCAGATGGACGTGATTAGTCATCAAAACATAGGCATGTATTGCACAACCATACCGGACCGCTCCTTCCAAGAGACTTTCAAGATAAAACACATGGTCTTCCTCAGAAAAGAAACAAGCCGATCGGTTATTGCCGCGCTGGATAACGTGGTACGGTACACCCCCATGTTTGATGCGCGCCCTTCTTGGCATCGCCTTTCTCCTTGCTCATTGCATTACAAAAACCGGGCTCCGTCCCCTATTTCTGCCCTCATCAGTTATCGCCTTTTGTAAAAATTGAGGTTGTATAATGCCTGAAGGGTTTTGCGGTGCTATCTTTGGTTATGTCGGAACACGAAAAGCTTGAATCATGCCAGGGGCCATACAAGCCGCCACCCATTCGGACATAGGTAATGTTTTCCCCCAACACCTTGCCGTCGCCACGCCGGATGATGCGATTTTGCCAGCGTACCATCTTGGGGTTGCCCTCCCGGAAATAGTGTTCCTCGTATTCATCGTAATATTCGTCCGTTGGCTTGGCCAGCCTCTTGTCCGGCAAAACCCAATTCCTACTGGCATAATGTTCATACAGGTCAGCCTGCAAGAACACCGTTTCATACACCTTGACCCCACCGTCCTTGGCGCACAGTTCCTTCACCTGGTGGTCCAGCCACATATTCTCTCCAACCGCGATCCACAGAAACCAAGCAAACAGCCCGCCTGTCGCCGCCACCACCAAGCTCTTGCCAACCGGACTTCCCGCACGTCGGTACAGCCACCGGGCTGCCCGGAAAAGCAGAGACGGCAGCAAAACCCAATAAATCATCATCAATATCAGACTCATGCCGCTATCCTCCATGTCCAGTCGTTTCCGCATCCGCCTTCCAAATGGCCATTTTCCGCGCCGCCGATCAGGATATCCTCGCCGCCGTAACCGGTCATCTGGTCATTTCCGTCACCGCCGTCGAGATAATCCCCGCCCTGAAATGCAACCGGAGTGTCGTCCGAATCGCCGTCCAGCTTGTCGTTTCCTGCCCCGCCAATCAATTCGTCCGAACCGCCCAGGCCCCATATCTGATCGTCCCCGTCGCCGCCCTCGATATAATCGTCGCCCATGTACTCGGCAGGGAGAATATCTATGCTGTTGTCACCCACTAGGACATCATCCCCGGCCTGGCCCAGGATGATATCGTTGCCGCCATCGCCCCACACCTTGTCGTTACCGGAGCCGGCATCCACGAAATCGTCGCCGCCCTGGGCATATACCGTGTCCGCACCGACGCCGGCGTAGATGACGTCGGCCTCGCCCTCCGTGGGGGACGACGGCAGCATCGTGCCGATATTTGCGGTGGTCACGCTACCGGGGTCGACGATGCCGTCTCCCTGCACAATGTCGTCGCCGGCTCCTGCATATATGAGGTCGGACCCGGCCCCGCCCACCAGGCCATCGTTGTCCGCGCCGGCAAAAAGCTCGTCGTCGCCTCCATCGCCCTGGAGCAGGTCGCCGCTCGCGCCCGTGCCGGTGCCGGTCTCTCCGGCCAGGTACGCCACTGAAATATCTTGCTTCTGGTCCGCGAAGATACGGTCGTTGCCGTCACCGCCCAACATGGCGTCGCTGCCGCTGCCACCCATGATCAGGTCCGCGCCTTCATTGCCGTAGATGAACTCACTGCGTCCATCACCCTCGAGGTAATCGCCCGCACTGCCGCCATACAGGAAACGAACGGGATTTCCCTGCGCGTCGGCGTGGATCTCCTCCAACACATCCTCACTGCTCACGACCGGATCGGTATCATCAACCAGGCTGATGCCGAAGTCGCCGTCCTTAAAATCCCCGAGGGTCAGGGCGCTGCCATCGGTCATGGTCAGGGTCCATTGGCTGTCGTGGCTGATGGTGAGTTCCCCGGAGCCATCCGGCAGCGTCTTTACCCACACCTCGCTGGTGCCTTGCGGCACATACGCACCGCCCACCACCACGTCCTGTCCCTGGTCGTTGACGATTTTGATGGTGCCGTGAACCTTGCCGTCCGCTTCACGCTGGTCGGTGATCGTGTCGTTGCCGTCGCCGGTATGCCAGACATAGGTGTCGTAGCCTGCGCCGCCCCGTAGCACGTCGTCGCCGGTGCCGCCCATCAGCATGTCATCGTCTGCCCCGCCGGTGAGGGTGTCGTTGCCGTCTCCTCCATACAAAAAATCATTCCCTGAGCCACCATCCAGCGCATCGTCGCTACTACCGCCGATCATGGCGTCGTTGTTGGCTCCTGTGCCGGTGGCATTCAACGTTGTGTCGCCGGACTGGATGGTCCAGGCATTATCTTGAGCGATGAATTGGCGGGCCACCTGATCTCCATGGATGTATTGGATGATGGCGTCGTCCAGTGATTTGACGGTTTTGTTGCTGGGCCAGTCAGTGCCGATATCTTTCAAGTCAAAGCTGACACCGTCGCTTATGGTGGTGAAGAAGTCTTTGGTGAAACCGGACTGCATAAAGTAATAGTCGGCGATGGCAACGTCGATCAGAGCCTTGCCGAGTGTGCCATCTTTGAGGTTGGCGCCGTAGTTGGTGAGTTTGGCTATGTCGGATGAAAAGCGCGCCAGCAGGCCATCTGCGTTGTCGTAGCCGACTTTGATTTGGTCGTTGAGGAGAGCGGTGAGGAAATCGGCCTTGTCTCCGGAAAGCGGCTTGGCATACAAAGCCTCGTCAAATATCGCGGGCAGCAGGTTGGGCAGCAACACCGTATCAGCGCGCAGTTTGTCTTGAATCAGCAGTGCTGCGGCCAAGTTAATGGAGTGCAGCGTTAAACCGGAAAGCGACGCGCCGCCACCAATCACGATGGGTTTGTCGGTGCCGAGTACAGTTGGCCACGCAGCGCGCAAGGTTTCAAGCGCTTCGCCTTTAACAAAATTATTCGTGACCTGAGCTTCCCGACCGCCATAGGTTACCGGATAGGAAAAAATAAAACTGAGAAAATCTGAATCGGCATATCCGTTTAAACCAAGGTAGCCTGATACGGCGGCCATAAGCAGCGGATTCAGCGCCGATACCTCGAAAGGCGCTTCATCGAAGGTAGTCGCTGCCCGGTTAAACCAAACCGACATGATGGATGCCAATCCGCCGCCCAGCGAATGCCCGGTGAAGGTGATATTTGCGTCAGGATTGGCAGACTTGACTTGCTGGTAAAACAACGCGGCCTGAAATAGCTGGGTTGAACCAAAGCCGGCTCCAAGAGCCAGATCGGCTGTCACGTCAGCGACCGTACCAGCGGCATTGATCAAGCCGCTCAGCGAGGTGTCCGTGCCCTTGAATGCGATAACAATGTCTGTGCCGTTTTTATAGGCTCCGGCGGTGAAACCATTGAGGCCGCCGCCGGGAATGTAGCCAATCTGGCTCCAATTGGGAGGTAAGGGATTACGGTTATCAGTTCCTCTTGCATCGCGATAAATGTATACAGACAAGGCAGCGTAGTCTAGTAAGGTAGCCATGTTCTATCTCAAATTGATGTTTCACTCAATATTGCAACTTGAATCAATTCTCTTGGTAGTTTGGATCAATTTTTTTGTGATGCTTACGAAGCTCTGCATCCCGCATTTCCGCTGCTTTATCCGCGAAGGAAACATGTCCGGATTTATTCGGCGGCACATTCTCTATCCAGAGGTTGGTGTCGTAGATGGCCTCAGGGATGTCAGCGAACGGGATACGTAACCATTTCCCAGCCTGATACCGGAATCCAATGTATGGCGGCCTTGGTTTCCCGTATTGATCAAATTCCAGCCCAGTCGGTGCAACACCCACAACATAAAGCTTGCCGTTGTGCAAATTAAGTATCCGAGGCTTCAGATTCTCATGCCAGATGATGTCCTGATTCCCGAACTCCAGCAGCCGGAAGGTAAGCCACGCTTCACGCACTACAGAGCCGTAATCCTGCCCGGTATAAACGCCTTCATACCGCCGCTGCTGAGTAATTGTGATAACGCGACCATCTAAAAGTTTGACATCTTCCTTCCAGCTTGCCGTGTTGCGAAAGCCTAAAAATCCGAATGCGTTAATACCTGTTCCCACGACCAAGATTAAACCGAGTAACGCAAATGATCCTTTCGCGTATTTCATGCCGCTTGCCTCCAATGCAAATCGTCCACCTCTTGCAAAACCCCAACCAACAAATAGTGCTGAATCGTGATAGCGGAGCACTGTTTCTTTGTCAAACAAATTGTGTCGGAATGTGCAAAACAGTTGGAGTCATCAAGGTAGTCGTTGCCATCTTCGCCGTCGAGATAGTCATCACCGTGGACTGCAACGGCAGTATCGCTGGAATCGCCGCTCATCAATTCATTCCCCGCCCCACCAAACAAGGTGTCCGCCCCGCCAGCGCCCCACATCTTGTCGTTACCGGAGCCGGCATCCACGAAATCGTCGCCGCCCTGGGCATATACCGTGTCCGCACCGGCGCCGGCGTAGATGACGTCGGCCTCGCCCTCCGTGGGGGACGACGGCAGCATCGTGCCGATATTTGCGGTGGTCACGCTACCGGGGTCGACGATGCCGTCTCCCTGCACAATATCGTCGCCGGCTCCTGCGTAGATGAGGTCGGACCCGGCCCCCCCCACCAGGCCATCGTTGTCCGCGCCGGCAAAAAGCTCGTCATCGCCTCCATCGCCCTGGAGCAGGTCGCCGCTCGCGCCCGTGCCGATGCCGGTCTCTCCGGCCAGGTACGCCACTGAAATATCTTGCTTCTGGTCCGCGAAGATGCGGTCGTTGCCG
>JAOUHH010000119.1 GCA_029865195.1 Desulfobulbaceae bacterium | reverse complement strand
GCTTCCCTGGTCGGTTCGCTCTTCCTCTTTCTCACCTTTGTGCAAGGCGGGCAGACCCTGCTGTGCACGGTGGCCAAAACCGGCCCGGAAAAGATGCTGGTGGTGAATTCCCTGGGGCGCAAGTGGGAGCTCACCTTCACGACCCTGGTGCTGTTCGGCGGCGCCTTGTTCGCGGCCTTCCCGAAATTTTACGCCACCAGCTTCGGCGGCGCCTACTGGGTGTGGGTGGCGATCCTCTTTACCTTTATCGTGCAGGCGGTGAGTTACGAGTATCGTCGCAAGCCCGATAATTTTCTCGGCACCGCCGTCTATGATTTCTTTCTGTTTATCAACGGCAGTGTCGGCATCCTGTTGATCGGCGCGGCGGTGGGCACCTTTTTCACCGGCTCGAATTTTTCATTGAACGACTACAATCAGGTGGCCTGGCAGCATCCGCTGCGCGGCCTTGAGGCGGCTTTCAACCCCTTCAACGTCTGTTTCGGGCTGATGCTCGTTTTTCTGGCCCGGGTGCTCGGGGCCATGTATCTCACCAACCATATCGATCACGAGCAGCTGGCGGTTCGTTCGCGGCGGGCGGCTTTCGTCAATCTGCTCTGTCTGTTGCCCTTTCTGCTCTATGTGCTGTTCGGGATTGCGACCATCAGCGGTTTTGCCGTTGATCCGGCCACCGGCGTGGTGGTGATGGAGCCGGGCAAGTATCTCCACAACCTCCTGGCAATGCCGGTTGTGCTGGGCATGCTCGTCGGTGGGCTGCTGCTGGTGGTATTCGGGGTGGTCGGGAATACCTTCATGGGCAAGCGCAGCGGTATCTGGTTCGGCGGCGTCGGCACCGTGCTGGTCGGTCTGGCGATCTTTTCCATTGCCGGCTACAACCATACCGCCTTCTACCCATCCAAGTTCGATCTGCAGAGCAGCCTCACCATTTATAACGCCTCCAGCAGCCATTACACCCTCACCGCCATGAGTTATGTTGCCCTGGCGGTGCCGCTGGTGCTGGCCTATATCGCCTATGTCTGGCGGGCCATGGATGCACGGAAGCTTTCCGAGGCGGATCTTGTCGATGCCGATCGGAAGAAACTTTATTGAGATATTAAGGAGGTTTGAAATGGCCGCACTGTTACTCGTAAGCTGGGTCGTGACCCTGGTGGTATCTTACAAGGGAGCGGAGTTTGTACTCGCCAAGGCGGGGATGCTGTAAGGAAAACGACGGAAGGGATAGATCTTTCCTCATCGGGGGAAGCCGCAGCGGGCGGCTTCCCCCTTTTTTTGCCTTATGAGGTCAGGAGCCGGCCATGTAGCGGCGCATGCGGATATTCATCAGGATGCCGATGCCGATCATGGTGGTCATCAGCGAGGAGCCGCCGTAGCTGAAGAGCGGCAAGGGCATGCCTACCACCGGCAGCAAACCCATGACCATGGCAAGGTTGATGAACGCCTGCCAGAAGATCAACGAGACGATCCCGAAGGCGAGCAGCACCCCGAATTTGTCCCGCGAGGTGACGGCGATGTTGAGGCCCCAGAGGATCATGAAGAAGTAGCAGCCCAGCAGGATGATCGAGCCGAAGAAGCCCCATTCCTCCGCCCACACCGAGAAGGCAAAGTCGGTGTGCCGTTCGGGGAGGAAGTCGAGCTGCCCCTGTGTCCCGTGCATGAAGCCCTTGCCGAATTTCAGTCCGCTGCCCACCGCGATCTTGGACTGCATGATGTGGTAGCCGGTGTTGAGTGGATCGCCCTCCGGGTTCAGAAAGGTCTCGATGCGTTGCCGCTGGTAGGGCTTTAAGAAGAATTTCCAGCCGATGGGGATGGCGGAGAGGCAAGTGGTGGCGAGGATCGCCAGGGTTTGCCAGCGGAGTTTGACGAACAGGGTCATCGAGACGAAGACGAAGAGCAGCATCAGGGCGGTGCCCAGGTCAGGCTGCTTGACGATCAGCAGGAAGGGGAGGAGGGCGAGCAGGATCGGTACGGTCAACTCCTTGAGGGTAAACCCCTTGCCGGTGTCCTTGCGGTAGTAGTAACTGGCCAGGGTGATGACCAGCGCAAGCTTCGCCGGTTCCGATGGCTGCAGGTAGAAAAAGCCGAAGTTGATCCAGCGCTGGGTATTGGCCACCGATCGCCCGAAGAACAAGGAAAAGAGCAGCAGCAGAATGGAGATGACATAAAAGGGGTAGTTCCAGCTGAGCAGCACCTTATAGTCGATGCTGATGATGGCGAGAATCAGCCCGAATCCGACCAAAAAGAAGTAGAGCTGCTTCATGTAGACCGGGGTGCCGAGCATGCGGCCGGAGTGGCTGGCGCTGTAGAGATTTGTCAGCCCCATGATCGTAATCAGCAGCACGGTGAGGAGCAGAACCCAGTCGAAGTTGAGAAGCAGACGGCGATCAAACCGAAACATTGGGGATCCTTTTATGACGCCTTACGGCGTTGTATTGTTTGCGGCCGCGGCCTTTTGCGCAAAATATTCTTCCAAAACCACCTTGGCAATCGGGCCGGCAGCCGAGCCGCCATGGCCGCCATGCTCGACGAGGACCGTCACCGCTATTTCCGGTTTCTCGCTGGGGGCAAAGCAGGTGATCCAGGCGTGGTCACGGTACTGGTAGGGTATCGCATCCTCCTTGGTGTCCTTGTATTTGGAGAGATGGATAACTTGGGCGGTGCCGGTTTTGCCCCCCACGGAGATGTTTTCGAGTCTGGCGGCACCGCCGGTGCCGTGCTGTTCGTTGACCACCGCCGTCAAGGCGTCGCGGATCAGGTTGAGGGAGGTTTGACTGCCGAGGGCATGACCGGTAATGATCGGCTCGAACTGCTTGATTTTCTTCCCTTCGGGGGTGGTGATCGATTCCAGCAGTTGCGGGCGGTAGAGGGTGCCGCCGTTGACGGTGGCGGCGGTCATCCGACAGATCTGCAGCGGCGTCGCCAGGTTGAATCCCTGACCGATGGCCACCGAGAGGGTTTCTCCGTCTTGCCACGGTTCCTTGAAACGTTGCCGTTTCCAGGCGTCGGTGGGGGTAATTCCGGCTTTTTCGTGTTCGAGTTCGATGCCGCTCTTGATGCCGAGGCCCAGGCTTTGTGCATAACGGGCAAGGGTGTCCACCCCGACCTTCTGGCCGATTTGGTAGAAATAGACGTCACAGGATTCCTTGAGGGCTCGATGCAGATTCACCGGCCCATGGCCGGTGTTTTTCCAGCAGCCGTATCGGCGGTTGCCGAAGAAGTAATGGCCGGGGCAGTAGATAACGGTGTCCGGGGTCATCGCCCCCTCGCTCAAGCCTGCCAGGGCGGTGACGATTTTGTAGGTGGAGCCCGGCGGGTATTGCCCCTGGATGGTTTTGTCGATCAGCGGGTGCAGGGGGTTGTTCAGCATCTCTTTCCAGGCGGTGTTGGAGATGCCGCCGATGAACTCTTCGAGATGCATGGGGGGGGTGCTGGCCAGCACCAGCAGCCTGCCGGTGTTGACCTCCATGGCCACCACCGCCCCGGCTTTCCCTTCCATGGCGGTTTCAGCGGTGGTCTGCAGGTCGATGTCGATGGTCAGCTGCAGATCGTCGCCGGGCAAGGGCTCCTTGCTGTTGATCAGCTTCTGCTCAAGCCCGTGCACGTCCACCTCGAGATACTTGCGGCCCTTTTCGCCGCGCAGGTATTTCTCGTAGAGCTTCTCGATGCCCTGTTTGCCGACTTGGTCGCCGAGGTCATAGTCGGCGTCGGCGTGTTTCGCCAACTCCCTTTCGTTTATCTCGGCAAGATAGCCAATGAGATGGGAGGCGAAGTTGCCGAGCAGGTAATCGCGGTTGGGCAGTACCTCGATGTGCACCCCCGGCAGATCGAGGTGGTGATTCTCGATGTAGATCAGGGTGCGCCAGTCGATATCCTCCTTGAGCCGGAACGGCATATAGCGGGGGTGGTCGGCGTAGGCGCGGATGCGGTCGAGGATGACGGAGATATCCTCATGCAGGATCTGGGAAAGCTTTTTGAGAACCGCATCCGGGTTGGGGGCATCCTCCCGCACCCAGACGATGTTGAAGGAGGGGCGGTTGGCAATGATGACGTGGCCCTGCCGGTCGAGGATGTTGCCGCGCGGGGCGTTGAGGTTCTGTACCCGAATCCGGTTGCTTTCGGAGAGTTGCACGTAGTCGTCGCCGCGATGGATCTGCAGATACCAGAGGCGGACGATGAGGATGGCGATAAAGAATATCGCCACCGCCGAGGCGATGTCGATGCGCCGTTTGAGCGTGTTCAGCTCGGCGTCGTCGATCTTATAGATGCTGGTGAGAAATCGGCTCATACGCGAAAACGGTTGCCGGTTTTCGGCCGCAAAAAGGTTCGATTTTTGAGGCCGCCCTGCACCAGCTCTTGAAGCTTGGCGCAGAAATGATAGAAGGGGATGGCGATAACGGCCAGGATCAGGGTTTCCAGAATAATGTTGCGCCAGGACCAGTCGAGGGAGGCATCCGGGGCGAGAATGGTGGCAAAGATAAAGATGCCGCTGCTGGTGAAGAGGTAACTCGTCGCTGCCAGCGGCGCCTGATGCACGGTTTCGTCAATGACCAGAAGCCGTGACATCCCCTGCAGCAAAAAGTAAAGGAGCAGATAGACGACAGGATAGAGGCCGAGGAAGATGCCGGCATAGATGTCGGTCATCAGGCCGAAAAGCAGCGCCAGCAGGGCGCCCGGAAAGATGTCGAAGCGGATGGCGATGAAGACGATGAGCAGGAAGAGCAGGTCCGGATTGCCCATCCACGGCGGCAGCATGGTGAAGATAGTGGTCTGGATGGTGAGAAGCGTCGCGCCCAGCATCAGAAAGAAGAAAATAAGCATGAAGGTACATTCTCGGGCGTTGGTTGGAGCGGGTTCCCTGGCCCGGGCTATTCGGCCAGGGAGTTTTCTTTCATGATAATGATGAGATGCTCAAGTTGCGAGAAATCCACCGAAGGTTGGATCTCGATCTTTTGAAACATGCCGCGGCGGCTCTCGGTGACCCGGGTGACCTTGCCGACCTGCAACCCTTCAGGGAAGATACCGCCCAGCCCGGAGGTAACGATGGTGTCGCCCTGGCCGATTTCCCAGTTCTTGAGCACATAGTGCAACTGGTAGCCGCTGCCGTTCCCCTTGATGATGCCCTGCACCCTGGTCCGCTGGACAATGACGTCGATGGCGCTGTTGGGGTCGATGGTGAGCAGGACCTTGGCGTAGTGGGGTGACAAGCTCATGATCTGGCCGACGATGCCCTCGGCGGTGACCACCGGCATGCCTTGTTTGACGCCGTCGCTGCTGCCGCGGTCGATGATCACCGTCTTGAACCAGAGGGAGGGGTCACGGCCGATGATTCGGGCGGTGAGGTTGGGTGCAGAAAGGGATTCCTTGAGGCCGAGGAGCTTGGTGAGGCGGTCGTTGATCGCGACGGCCTCGGCATACTTGTTGTTGAGCGCCTTGGATTTCTGCAGTTCTGCGCGCAGCCGCAGATTCTCTTCGCGGACATCGACCAGGGCGATGTAGCCGTCCCAGATATTCGTGATCACGCCGGTGACGCTGGTGATGCCTGACTGGGCCCTGCCGATAAGTTCCAGGGTGAATTTGTGGGGGGCGTTGAACTGCCGTCGGCCGACGGTGGCAACGATCAGCATCAGGATGAGAACCAGGAGGACGCCAAACAGTAACAGGGCTTTGATTTGGCGGGCGCGTTTAGCTCGATTCCTCATGGGAGATCACTGTGCGGTTTCGATTTTTCAAAGAGAAGGAAGCCGCGGCCGGGGCCACGGCTTCCGTGGATCGCAAATCAGGTGATCATGACGTCTTTGAGGACGTCGATGTTCTCAAGCGCCTTGCCGGAGCCGAGAACAACGGAGGAAAGCGGGTCGTCGGCGATGATGACCGGCACGCCGGTTTCCTGCTTGAGCCGTTTGTCCATGTTGCGCAGCAGGGCGCCACCGCCGGTGAGGACGATGCCCTGGTCGACGATGTCGGCGGAGAGTTCCGGCGGGGTGAGCTCCAGGGCCATCTTCACCGTTTCGACGATGGAATCCACCTGCTCAGCGATGGCGGTGCGGATCTCGCCCGAATCGATGGTCAAGGTCTTGGGAACACCGGAGATCAGGTCGCGGCCCTTGATGTCCATGGTGTCGTAGGGCGGGTCGGGAAGCACGTTGCCGATGGTGGTTTTGATCACCTCGGCGGTGTGTTCGCCGATGGCCAGGTTGTGCTTGCGCTTAATATATTGAAGGATGGCGTCGTCCATCTTGTCGCCGGCCACCCGCACGGATTTGGCATAGACGATGCCGGCCAGCGAGATGACCGCGACTTCGGTGGTGCCGCCGCCGATATCGACGATCATGTTGGCGGTGGGTTCGGTGATCGGCAGGCCCGCACCGATGGCCGCAGCCATCGGTTCCTCAATGAGATGGACCTCGCGGGCGCCGGCGGATTCGGCGGATTCGCGCACCGCCCGTTTTTCAACCTGGGTGATGCCGGAAGGGACGCTGATGATGATCCGCGGATGGACCAGGGTGCGGCGGTTATGCACCTTGTTGATGAAGTAGCGGAGCATCGCCTCGGTCACCTCGAAGTCGGCGATAACCCCGTCCTTGATCGGGCGGATGGCGACGATGTTGCCGGGGGTCCGGCCAAGCATCATCTTGGCCTCGCGGCCCACCGCCAGAACCTTGTTGGTGCGGAGGTCCTGGCGGACCGCCACCACCGATGGCTCCCTGAGGACAATGCCCTTGCCCTTGACGTAAACCAAGGTGTTGGCCGTGCCGAGGTCGATGGCCAGGTCGTTGGAAAGCCAACCAAAAAGTGCGTCAACAGGGGAGAACATACGGCGAATACCTCATGCGGTTTTTATGAATACGTCGGTACGAAAATATAAAACAGGCCGATGGTCGCACGGTGTTCGTTGCGTTTCGTCTCGCGAAACATCGGCGACTGCTTTTGTAAGCGTCTGGTTGAAATTGTATGTTTTCGTGTATTTTTACGGGGTTGAAATTGGCGCTATTCTAGCAGAGAGAAAAATCATTAGCAAGAAAAATGGCGGCGGATGTCAGGAGAAAAAACTTGACACACTTTTCAGCGGCGTGGTAATGAAGGGGCGCAATCGCGACGACCCGTGGCGGTTGTCGCGAAGCAAGCATTGGTGTGGGGGTATAGCTCAGCTGGGAGAGCGCTTGAATGGCATTCAAGAGGTCAGCGGTTCGATCCCGCTTACCTCCACCACGCTTCACTTCGTATAATTCGATTTTTGTCTTTTTGGGGAGGGCTTGCACGGTTTTTCTCACAAAAGGCAAAGCCTCTGACGGTATCAAAAGAATTGGCCTTCTTCGTGCCGCAGGGGCTTTTTTGTTTTCTGGGGAGACCTCATGGCCGATGCAGAGAATGTTGCCGCAGCCGGAAGCGGTTCGGCAGGCAAGCCCGTCAGTGAGGAGGCCATTCTCAAGGTGGCCAAGGAAGTGGTGGTCAAGTTCATCGAGGTTGGCCGTCTCTCGCCCACCAATTTCACCGAAACCTTCCAAGATGTCTATCGCGCGGTGCGAGATGCCGTACGCTCCTAGTCGTATTACCGACCTGACCGCCCTTGCCGGCACCTCTTTTGCCCATGGTGTCACCCCGTGAGCACCACTCCCGCAACTCCCGCGCCACTCCTTGACCCCGCGCTCAATATCTTTCCGGAAACGGTTCGTCATATCCATTTGATGGGGGTGTGCGGCACCGGCATGGGGTCGCTTGCCGGCATGCTGAAGGCGAGCGGGTATACGGTGACCGGTTCCGATCAGCATGTCTATCCGCCCATGAGTGATTTTCTCGCCGCGCAGGGGATTGCGGTGCAGACCGGCTATCGGCCGGAGAATCTGGCCTCCCGTCCCGATCTGGTGGTGGTGGGCAACGTCATCACCCGGAAAAATCCCGAGGCCGAGGCCCTGGCCGCCCTGGGGTTGCCATACGTCTCCTTTCCCCAGGCCTTGAGCCATTACTTCCTCGCCGCCAAGACCTCGCTGGTGGTCGCGGGCACCCACGGCAAGACCACCACCTCGTCGCTGCTCGCCACCATGCTCGACAACGCCGGTTTGGCGCCGTCGTTCATGATCGGTGGCCTGGTGCAGGCCTTCAACAGTAATTTCCATCTTGCCGGCGGCGACCATTTCGTCGTCGAGGGCGATGAGTATGACACCGCCTTCTTTGACAAGGGGCCGAAGTTTCTCCATTACCGGCCGCATGTCGCCATCGTTACCAGCATCGAGTTCGAT